>JANXXV010000961.1 GCA_025350445.1 Bryobacteraceae bacterium
GATTCCGCCTGCAGACCGAGGCACAGGTCTTCCATCAACGCCGTAATGCGGCTGTACTTAATGCCCGCCTCCGGCTTGAACTCGAACGTGGTCACCACCGGACCGGGATTAATTTGCACCACCGAACCCAACACGTTGAACTCTTCCAGCTTCGCCTTGATGCGCGCCGCGGTGTCCTTCAATTCCTGACTATCGTAGGAGGTGCGTGCCTGTGGCTCATTCAATAGAGTAGTCGGCGGAATACGATATGCCGAGCGGCGCTTCTTCACCGGCTTGCGGTCCGTTATCCGCTCCGGTTCGGGATCCGGCTCGGATGCCTCTCGAACCACCACCGGCTCCGGAGTCGAAGCGGCGGGCTGCGGCGCCCAGTCGTCCAAAGTGCGGATGGGAATATCGTCCAGCCAGGGAGCAGTCTCATCGGTAACCGCCGTCACCTCAATTGGCGCGGAAGTCCGCGAATCCGGCATCCCTTCGGCGGGCTTTTCCGCCCGGCGGCGTCGAGCCGATGGCGGAGGTGCATCCACATATTCAGCCTCCGGCGGGGCAAACCGCTGTTGGGCCGCGAGAGCTTCCGCGGCGACCCGTTCGGCCTCGCGCCGCCTCTGCTCGCGAACCTCCGCCTTAGCCGCTGCGCGTTCCAGCGCCCGCTGCCGCCGGAACTCACGCCACGTCCGGAACCGGCCGGCCAGGCGGCTGATAAATCCAATCGGGCCAGAGAGCCAAATCGGCAGCTTCGTTACAGAAAAAGTGGATACCAGATATAACGACAACGTGAGGCATGCCGCGTTCAGCAGCACGGCGCCGGTTGGATTCAGAAGGGAGATCAAATAATCGGCCAGCAAAAGCCCGAGGAGTCCGCCGGGAGCCACCGTTCCGGAAAAAGGACGCCAGTTCGGCCCGAGTGAGAGTGCGGTGCAAACACCAAGCACCAGCATCATCGAGCCGGCCACCTTCACCAGTTGCGAAGCGATGGGTTCCGAGCGGAGCCATTTCCACGCCAGCGCCAGCAGCAGAACTGGTATCGCAAACGAAGCCAGCCCTAAGAGCTGAAGCGTCAGATCGGCAATATGCGAGCCCGCCTTGCCAATCAAATTCAGCGGACGCCCGGCGGCCGTTGCCGTATCGAACGACGCATCTTGTTGATGATAGGAGACTAAGCTCAGTATGAAACAAAGGCCGAGCAGTAGAAACACTACCGCCATTCCTTCGTTGAGGCGAGCGTGTCGAGTTGGTCCAAGAAGCTTCATACCACCGGATGACGGAAGAATGAAGCCAGAGCGATTACTATTATGCCAAAAATAATCCGGTAGTAAACGAAGAACTTCAGCGTGTTCGTCCGCAGGTACTTCAGGAAGAAACCGATCACCACGCAACCCACCACCGCGCTAACCACCATCCCGATCAGAAACTGCACCCGGACTTCCGGCGTCAGCCCCCCGTGCTTCAACAGATCGTAGAAAGATTTGGCGGCAGCGGCGGCAATGGCCGGCGTGGAAAGCAGGAACGAGAACCGCGCGGCGGATTCGCGGTTCAGATCGCGGAACAGACCGGTGGTGATGGTGATGCCGCTGCGGGAAGTCCCCGGCACAATCGCCAGCGCCTGAGAGAAGCCGATGACAATGGAATCGAAGAAGCTAATATCGCCGATGTCGCGCCGCTGCTTCCCAACCCGCTCGGAAACAGCCATCAACAGGCCAACCAGAATCAGCATCGTGCCAATGACATATGGGCTGCGCCAGGTGCTCTCGGCCTGCTTCTTGAACAGGAATCCGAACAATCCGATGGGCAGCGACGCAACCGCCAGCATCCACAGCAGCGACCGGTTCTTAGCCAGTTCCGCATCGTTGGTATAGCTGAGGCCGAACCCCTGCGCGATCACCTGTATCCAGTCTTTGAAGAAGTAAATCAAAACCGCCGCCAACGTCCCCAGATGCAACGCAATATCGAAGGCCAGGCCCGGGTCTTGCCAGCCAAGAAGCCAAGGAGCCAGCGCCAGGTGCGCGGAACTGCTAATGGGCAGGAATTCGGTCAAACCTTGGACAACAGCGAGAATTATCACCTGCAATATGGACATAATGGGTAGACCGCCATCGTACCGCACCCACATCATGCGAACCACAAAAATCGTCGCAACGCTTGGCCCGGCAAGCGATGCTCCCGGTGTCCTCCGGCAAATGTTCCTGGCCGGGGTGGACGTTTTCCGGCTGAATGCCTCGCATGGAGTTCAGGAAGATCATGCGCGGAGATTGAAGGCCGTGCGAGAACTGGCGGCCGAGCTGAAAGTCCACGTAGGCATTTTGATGGACCTGCAGGGCCCGAAGATCCGCCTCGGTACATTCGAAAACGGCGGCTGCATGCTGGAAACCTCATCAAAATTCTGCATTACCACCGAACAGGTGATAGGCACCTGCGAGCGCGCCTCCACCAGCTACAAGGAGTTCGCCAAGGATGTAAAGCCGGGCGACCAGGTGCTGCTGGCCGACGGCAGCGTGGAACTGCGAGTGGTCAGCAAGACCGATAAGGAAGCACACTGCGAGGTGATCAGCGGCGGCCCCATCAGCGACCGCAAAGGCATTAATCTGCCGGGCGTCGAAGTGTCCACTTCTTCGCTGACCAAGAAGGACATTTCCGATCTCCGCTTCGGCCTCGAAATGGGGATCGACTTCGTGGCGCTGTCCTTCGTCCGCAAGCGGGACGACGTCTTGAAACTGCGCCTGTATCTGGAAGAAGCCGACTCGCGCGTGCCCATCATCGCCAAGATTGAAAAGCCCGAAGGCTGGAAGAATCTGGATCAGATTCTGGAAGAGTCCGATGGCGTGATGGTGGCGCGCGGCGATCTCGGCGTCGAAATGGCGCTCGAAAAGGTGCCCTTTATCCAGAAGTCGATCATCGAGCGAGCACGGCAGCACGGAAAATTCGTGATCACTGCTACGCAAATGCTGGAATCGATGATTGAGCATCCCTACCCCACGCGCGCCGAAGTCAGCGACATTGCGAACGCGATCTACGATGGCACCGACGCGGTGATGTTGTCGGCGGAGACATCCAGCGGAAAGTACCCGGTGGAAGCCGCCCGCATGATGGCGCGGATTGCCCTGGAGGCCGAGGCATCCATCCGCACCCACGGCTACAAGGACTTGCCCAAGCGGGATACCGCGCCGGCGTATTCCGAGATCGTAGCGGACCTTGCCTATCGCGCGGCCAGAATGCAGGGCGCAACCGCTATCATCGTCTTCACGGCCAGCGGATCCAGCGCAAGATTGGTATCGCGCTACAGGCCGCCGGTGCCGATCTTCGCCTTTACCGCCAGCGAGACCGTAGCGCGCCAATTGTCGTTGATTTACGGCATCCGGCCGGTGTTAGCCCCAGATCCGACCACTACCGATGAAATGATGTCCATCATGGACCGCATACTGCTCGAAGGCGGCTGGCTGAAGGAGCGGGACAGCGTGGTTTACATCGCCGGCCAGCCGATTGGCAGGCCGGGGACCACGAACTTCCTGAAGCTGCATCGCATTGGCGAGCTCTGGTAAGCAAATCCGTTTGATGTAACATGATGGAAAAAAAGCAAGCCTTCTTAATGAAAGCTGTGGAATTCAAAGCCACGGTCGCGCCAGGCGGTCAGATTGCGCTTCCGCGCGAGGTAGCAAGCGAGATTCCACCCGGCGAACAACTCCGTATCGTAGTCATGTGGGAGCCGTCAAATCTCGACTTGGCGTGGCGCACGGCGGGCCGCCAACGGTTTGAAGCAGCATACTCCCCGGAGGATGCAGTTTACGAGCAGTTGATAGATGACCCTGCGATTCGGTGAAGTCGTCCTAATTCGTATGCAGTTTCACCAGGCGACCAATCACGTCGCGGGCAAGGCGCTCGGATTACGATTTGGCGGTGGAATATTGGCAAGGCGCCGGACTCAATGTAACATCGTACATCCGTGTCCACAAGTTGAC
>JANXXV010000970.1 GCA_025350445.1 Bryobacteraceae bacterium
TAGCGGGCCATGGGAAATCTGTTAGGTTCCATTCTTTCGACGGCTTCCACGCTGCGAGCGTTTTCGCAAGGTCTCAACGTTGTACAGAACAACGTCGCGAATGCGAACACACCTGGGTTTGTAAAACAGACGCAGGATTACCTGGCGAAAAGCTTCGATATCACCGGCGGACTAGCGGGTGGGGTCTCATTGGGGCCCTTGTTGAATTCGCGGAACGAATTTGCGGAGCAATCCGTGCGGAAGCAGCAATCGGCGTCAACGGCGGCCGATCAGCGCGCCGGCGATCTTTCCCAATTGGAACCGATTTTCGATCTGACTTCGACTTCCGGCATTTCCGGGACACTAGGCAAGTTGTTCGACAGTTTCTCGCAGTTGAGCGTCGCGCCGAACAGTAATCCGTCCAGACAGGCCGTCCTCGACCGGGCCAAAGAAGTGGCGCAGGCAATCAACCAGAGTGCCGGGGCGCTGACGAATGCCGCCAGTTCCGCCGACACCCAGATCACGAATACGGTGAACAGCATAAACCAGCTTTTGGACAGGATCGCAAAATTGAACATAGAGACGCGAAGCAATTCCACCGCCGGCACTGATCCAAGCCTGGATGCCAACGTCCACTCGACACTCGAAGAACTGTCGCAGTTGGTGGATTTCTCCGCCACCAAGGCCGACGACGGTTCAACCACCATCCAGCTCGGCGGTCAAACTACAGCCGTCATCGGCGATCACGTTTATAAGCTTGGTACGGACCTCAGCGGGACGCAGGCGAAGATATTGAATGCGCAGGGAACTGATGTTTCCGGACAAATCGGCTCCGGCAAAATCAGCGCGCTGCTTGAGGAAAGGAACCGTAGGATTCCCTCGTATCTGAGTGAGCTGAACAATCTGGCATCCGGCTTGGCCGACTCCGTAAATGCGGGGCTCGCCGGCGGGCTGGACGCCAATGGGAACCCTCCCACCGTGCCCCTGTTCACCTACGACGCGATAAACGGCTCGGCACAGACACTGAACACCAATCCGCTCGGCGCCTCCGACGTTGCCGCAGCTTCGGCCGCGGCTCCGGGGGGCAACGGAAACGCATTGGTGTTGGCGGATCTGGGGAAATCAAAGCAGGTCAGCGGATTCACCTTCGTCGAGTTTTACGGCAACCTCGCAGGAAGTGTGGGGCGGGACGTGGCAACCGCAAAAAGCGACCAACAGACTTATGGGTCGCTGCTCACGCAGGCGCGGAGCTTTCGGAGCGATAGCTCCGGCGTGTCGCTCGACGAAGAGGCTGCGAATTTGATTCAATTTCAGAAGAGTTACCAGGCCGCCGCCAAACTGATCTCGGTATTGGATGAACTTACCACAACGTTAATTGGAATCATTAAATGATCAGCCGCCTTGACAGCTCTTCCGAACAATTCCTGAATGCGTTGAACAGTACCCAGCGCAGGTTGAACCAAGCCCAGTTGGAGCTGACGTCGGGCAAGCGCGTGAATACCGTATCCGACGATCCGGATCAGATCAGTTCCCTGCTGCAAGCCAGGGCAGACCTGGGAAACACACTGCAAACAAAGACCGATCTGGGGCGGGTAAAGACTGAAGTGGACACGGCGGAGAGCGTGGTGGCCACCGCTGTCAGCCTGGTGGAACATGCGCGCGTATTGGCCGCACAGGGCGCCACCGGTACTTCGAGCCCGGCTACCCGTCAGAATTTAGCCGGTCAATTAGGCGATATTCTGAAGCAACTGGTGTCCATCTCGAACACCACGGTGGAGGGGCGCAGCATCTTCAGCGGAGATAGCGATCAATCGGTCGCCTATAATATTGATCTGACGCAGCCGGTGCCCACTGGAGCTTACCTGGGAACACCCGCCACACGGGAAATTCGCCATCCCAACGGCACCCGGTTCGCCGTATCGAAAACCGCGCAGGAAATCTTCGACAGTCCCAATCCGGCGGAAAATATCTTCACCAGCATCAATGCTATTCGTGTAGCGCTGCAAAACAACGATCAGGCGGGCATTGACGCGGCGCTGCCGAACCTCGATACGGCCGGCGTCTTTCTGAACCAGCAGCACGCCTTCTACGGTTCAGTGCAAAACCAGGTGAACGACGGAATCACTTACGCCGACAAAGCGCAGATCCGGTTGGAAGCAAAGATCAGTTCCATTGAGGACGCCGACGCCACTGCCGCCGCCTTAGAGTTGAATCAGTCCGTTCTGCAGCAAAATGCGGCGCTGCAGTCGCGCGGCAAGTTGCCCCGCACCAGCTTGTTCGATTTTCTGGCGTGACTGGCCGGCGCTAAAACCGGAACCAGGAGCGCAGCACCCGGTTCCCCTGCACAATCGCGGTAGCTACAAATCTGGGATGCGGCGGAATGCCGAACCGAAGATCCGCAGCCTGCACCTGCACCGCGTTCTCCACGTCTGGCGACGGCGTTACCTGCCAGAATAGAAACGGCGCGAACGCTGTCAGATCCTGGAATGCGCCGGTGGCCCGGGCCGCTTGCGCCGCTGCCGTATCGTCAGTCTTGTAGAACACCCGCCCGCCCGCGGGATCGAAATCTCCCGCTAAATCGACGGATTGGACGAAGAAGGCGCTGTCGGTTTCCACAATGCCATCCCATTGCATGGGGTTCGCCACGCTCGGCAGCGCCGCCACCCGCCGCGGCGTTTCCCCGCGGTACATCCGCCCTTCCTGCACTGTAACCGCGCGCTGGTGCAATACCCAGCGGCCGCTATCGTAAATCAGCAGGAACAGCAGCGCGAAGATCGCCCCGCCGCGGCCGGTGGACGGCTTTCCACCTATCTCTGAACTCACCAACCGCGAGATCCACGGTCCGGCAAGCGCCAGCAGCAAAGCGGTCCAGATCCAAGGATCGACCACGCTGGTGATATCCAGCCGTGGCCAGGCGCTTGAGAACGGCAGATACAGCCGGATTCCGTAAAGATTGGTGAAATCCAGCATCAAGTGACTAACGACGCCGAGTAAAGCGAGAACATACCCCGACAGCCAGGCGATCGGCTGACGGAAGGCGATGCGCACCGCAAGCAGCGGCAGCAAAGCCATCAGCGGGGCGAAGGCCAGAGCGTGGGTTATGCCCCGGTGATAGTGAAAGTAGTTCCCCGCCCCGCCCGCCAGACTAACCGCATCAATGTCCGGAATGTTAGTGGCAACGATCAGAATCGCGGACGCGCGCAAATGGAAGCGGTTTAGCCCGGCGCGGCTCAGCATCAACCCCACCAGCGTGTGCGTCAGGTTATCCATAAGCGGGCGGCATCAATAGCGTGATTGCGCCGGGAACAATCGACAGTGTTGCGGGAAGCGTTCCAGCGTGTTCGCCGTCGATTTGAATGTACACGCGTGGATCGCCGGCGTTCAGAAATTCCACCCGCTGCGTGCGCAGCAAGTTCACGCCCTTCATCCCGGTAAGCCGGTTGGTCAACACGCCGGTGAAGTACTTCAGGTAGGCAAGCGAACTGGGACCTTCAAACAGAACGATCTCAAAATGATCGTCCAATAGCGAAGCGTTACGGGCGATATTCAAATCACCTCCATAATTGCGCACGCGGCTGGCCAGGGCAAAACTGCAACGAATGTCGCGGCCGTCCACGCGCACGTCCAACTCCTTCAACCGCCGCCCCACCTGGCGGAATCCAGCCGCCCAGTACGCCACCTTGCCCAGCGCTGCCTTCAGCCCCGCGTCGATCTGGTACACAATCAGCGCGTCGAGCCCCGCCCCCGCCATCAGGATAAAATGACGGCCATTGTGCGCGCCTGTTTGAGACAGCAGACCCACGGCGATTTTCCGCGGATCGAAGGTACTCAGCTTCTCAGCTACGGAAGTCATGCGGGTGCCGATCTTCATCTCGCACGCCAGTACGTTCGCCGTGCCCGCCGGAAGAATGCCCAACGGGACATCGGAATGAATCATTCCATTCAGAACTTCATTAATGGTTCCGTCGCCGCCGGTCGCCAAAATCAGGTCCGCGCCAGCCCGTATGCAGTCGCTCGCGATGGATGCCGCGGTTCGCGGACCGGTGGTGGCAACGGGCGTAACGCGGTGCCCGCACCTGGTTAAAACATCAATGGTACGTTGGAGTAAGTGATCATTCTTCCGAATCAATTTTCCAGCGAAAGGATTGTAAATCAGGGAGGCGTTTTGGTAGATTGCGATAAGTTGTCAGTCCCCTAGGCTTCCCTATTATAGAAAATTGAACGTGACCCTTCGAACAAAAATTGAAGATCTGCGCGAAAAGCTTCGCCGGCAAGAACATTTGTACTACGTTTTGGACCAGCCGGAGATCACCGACGCGGAGTACGACGCCCTGATGCTCGATCTCCGCGCGCTGGAAGAAGCGCATCCGGAGTTCGCATCAGCCGATTCGCCAACGCAGCGCGTGGGCGGCAAACCGCGCGAAGGATTTGTCAAGGTTGCCCACAGCGCGCCCATGTTGAGCCTGGACAACGCCCTGAACGAAGACGAACTGCGCGCCTTCGACCGCCGCGTGCAGGAACTGCTGGGCGGCGCGCCGTATCGATACGTAGCCGAATTAAAGCTCGACGGCTTGTCGCTGGCGGTTCAATACCACGGCGGCGTGTTCGCCAAGGCAATCACCCGCGGCGATGGGATGGTGGGAGAAGATGTAACGGAGAATGCCCGCACCATCCGCTCCATTCCGCTGCGGGTGAAATCCAGGCCGTCCGACTGGGAAGTGCGCGGTGAAGTGGTGATGAACTCGAAGGGCTTCGAAAAGCTCAACACGGAACGCGAGGAACAGGGGTTGCCGCGATTTTCCAATCCACGCAATGCCGCCGCCGGATCACTGCGCATGCTGGAGACGGCGGTCACCGCAACACGGCCGCTGGAATATTACACTTATCTGTTCCTGGTGAATGGCGCAGCCGCGTTTGAATCCCATTGGGAATCGCTGGAGGCGCTGTGTGCGATCGGCTTCAAGGTGAATCCAAACCGCGCTCTATGTTCCGGCGTGGACGCGCTGCTGGAATTTTGCAGAACGTGGGAAGCGGCCCGCGACACTTTGCCGTATGAGATTGACGGTGTCGTGGCGAAGGTGGATTCCCTGGCGCAACAGCAGGCACTGGGCTGGACGGCGAAAGCTCCGCGTTGGGCCATCGCATTCAAGTACCCCGCGCGCCAGGCCGAAACCGTGGTGGAAGCGATTGGGGTACAAGTAGGCCGGACCGGTGCGCTGACGCCGGTGGCGCATCTGAAGCCGGTGACAGTGAGCGGTGTGACGGTGTCGCGTGCCACGTTGCACAACGAAGACGAAATTGAACGTCTGGGCGTACAGATCGGAGACACGATTCTGATCGAGCGCAGCGGCGATGTGATTCCGAAAGTAGTGAAGGTCTTGAAGCAAGGTGAAGACCGGCGCCCGTTTGAAATGCCGAAGCATTGCCCGGTGTGCCAGGGCGATGTCGTCCGCGAGCCAGGCGAGGCCGCCAGCCGTTGCATCAGCACGAATTGCCCGGCGCGGTTGAAGGAATCGGTGCTGCACTTCGCGGCAAGGTCCGTGATGAACATCGACGGCATGGGTGAGTCGCTAGTGGATCAACTGGTGGATCGCGGCCTGGTGAACAGCGTCGCCGACATTTACGGGCTCACCGATGAAGCACTGATCGCGCTTGAGCGCATGGGCAAGAAGTCGGCCGAACGGATTACGAAGAATATCGAAGCGTCGAAAAAACAGCCGTTGCCGCGCGTGTTGAACGGCCTGGGGATTCCATTCGTAGGGGAGCGAACGGCCGTCATCCTTGCGGATACTTTTGGCAGCCTGGATGAGATTGCGGAAGCCGGCATCGAGAAGTTGCAAGAGGCCGAAGAGGTGGGGCCAAAGGTGGCGCACAGCATCCGCCGTTTCTTCGACGAGCCGCGCAATCGCGAGTTGGTGGACAGACTGCGCGAGGCGGGCCTAACGTTCACCCATCAAAAGAAAGAACGGCACCTGGGCCCGCTGGATGGGCTTGTGTTCGTGCTGACGGGGACAATGCCGGTTTGGAGCCGTGAAGAGGCAAAGGAAAAGATTGAGGCCGCGGGCGGCAAGGTGACAGGATCGGTGAGTAAGAAGACAAGCTATGTAGTAGCGGGAGCGGACGCGGGGTCGAAGCTGGACAAAGCGGTGGCGTTGGAAGTTCCAGTGATTGACGAGGCTCGCTTGAAAGAGATGCTCGGCGAATGAAAGCCCTACTCGCCTCGCTGATTGCGATGGGGCCGGCCGGCCTGTTCCTGCTCGCGATGCTGGATGGCGCGGGATTGCCCGTGCCCGGCGGCGTTGATGTACTGGTGGTATTTTTGGCCAGCAAGAACCCCGGCAATCCGTATCAGCTGGCCGCGTTCGCAGTAGCAGGTTCGATGATAGGCAATTTGATCCTGTTCTCGATCGCGCGCAAGGGCGGGCAGCTTTATCTGGACAAGCGCACGGCATCCGGCGCCGGCGCGCGCTTCCGGAAATGGTTTCATCACTACGGGCTGCTTACGGTTTTCATCTCCGCGCTGGTGCCGCTGCCGGTCATGCCGATGAAGGTCTTCGTTCTGTGCGCCGGAGCACTCGGGGGCCGCGTGACCGCCTTCGTTGCTGTTTTCCTTACGGCCCGCGTACTCCGGTACTACGGCCTCGCCTACCTCGGATCGCAGATGGGAGACCAGGCGATGCTGTATTTGAAGCACAATGTATGGAATCTGGTTGCCTTCGCAGCTGGACTGTTCATCGTGCTTTATCTTATAGTCGCAGTCTCGGACCAGATTAGAAAGCCCGCTATTGTGTGAGTGTGAAGTTCACTTCGATGGGCGCGATCACGTCCACCGGCTCACCGTTGAGCATTGTCGGCCGGTAGATCCACTGCTTCACCGCATCCAGGGCGGCGCCCACCAGCAGCGGATGGCCGTCAATCACTTCCAGTTTTTGGATGGTTCCATCTTTCGCGATGATACTCATCAGGTGAACTTTTCCTGAGATGCGCGCATTCTTTGCGAGTTGCGGATAGATGGGCATCACGCGCTTCAGAATCTTGGCCTCCATCACGTTTCCGCCGACCGGCATCGGCGCGGTTGGCTTGGCGGTCTGTGCATGTGCGATCGGCGGCTTGGGCGGCGCGGCGATGCCGGGGTCGACACCAATGCCACCGCCAAGGGGAACTCCGGCTGCATTAGAGATAGCCGCCGACGTATAAACTGGAGCGTCTGAACCTATATCGTCAATGACAGGAATTCCAACCGGTATCGCCGTAGGGGAAACAAACGGGCGCGGATTCATAGTCAACGCGCCGGCTCTCCGTTGTAGGAATGAGCCGATGATCTCAATGGCGTCTAGTTTGGGCACCTGTGGCGCCGGCAACTCCAGATGGCGCGTGGTATTTAGCGGAAGCATGTCCACATGCAGGGCCGAATATAACACCATCGTTCCGGCAATGGCACACTGCAAAGTGACGGAAGCCCCCAGCGGCCAGGGCTTGTTGCGGGTGGTTGGCATCAAGGCTTGTTCAAACATGCTGATTTAGACACCACAAGTTTCGCGCTTGTTCCACATACAATGTCTACGTGCTCACCAATCCACTTTCCCGCCGTTCATTCCTCAGCGCCGCGTTGGCCGCGCCGATGCTCAGCCTGGCTGCCGCACGCGCCACCGATATCCGGGTAGATGCCATTGGCTACAGCTTCGAAGATTTCATGTACCGCACTCCGCTGAAGTTCGGCGGCGCCGTAGTGGACCGGGTCACATTGCTCAACGTCAACTGCACCGTGCGCAACTCCGCGGGCAAAGTAGTGAAGGGCTTCGGGTCTATGCCGCTGGGCAACGTGTGGTCGTTCCCATCGAAGACCATGCCGTATGATCGAACGCTGGGCGCGATGAAGGCGTTGGCCGAACAGATGTCCAGCATCACGAATGCGTACAAGGAATTCGGACATCCCATCGATATCAATTGGGCGCTGGAGCCGGAGTACTTGAAAGCTGCCGTTGCAGTCTCGAAATCGTTGAAGCTGGATGCGCCGATTCCGAAGCTTTGCGTGCTGGTAACGATGAGTCCCTTCGATGCCGCCATTCACGATGCGTATGGAAAACTGCACAACCGGAATAGCTTTCAAGCGTGCGGCAGCGATTTGATGAGCCATGATCTGAGCCACTATTTGGGAGATGGCTTTAAGGGCGAGTCGCTGGACAAATACATTCTCAAGCAGCCGAAAGCGACTATGCCGTTGTATCATCTGGTGGGTGCGGTCGACCCGGTGAGCGAGGCCGATATTAAGACGCGCATCAACGATGGCCTGCCCGAGACACTGCCGGAGTGGATCGAATACAACGGGCTGACGAACATCAAAATCAAGCTGAATGGCGACGACGTCAAGTGGGATGTGGACCGGGTGATCACGGTGGACCGTGTGGCGGCCGAGACGCAAGCCAAACGAGGCGTGAGCAAGTGGGTCTACTCGCTGGACTTCAACGAGAAGTGTCCGAACGTGGCGTATTTGCTGGCGTTCATCCGGCAGATCAAGGAACAGTCGCCGGAAGGGTTTGCGCGGATTCAATACATCGAGCAGCCTACTAAGCGCGACCTGAATCTCGATCGTGGCAACGTAATACACGAGGCGGCGAAGCTGCGGCCCATTGTGATTGATGAATCGCTAACCGGGCAGGATGCGTTGATGCTCGCTCATGAAATGGGCTACACCGGAGCCGCGCTGAAGGCATGCAAGGGTCAAAGCCAGGCGCTGCTGATGGCCGCGGTGGCACAGAAGTACAAAATGTTTTTATGCGTGCAGGATTTGACCTGCCCCGGTGCATCGTTGATTCATTCCGCCGGGCTGGCCGCGCATATTCCCGGTGTGGCGGCGATTGAAGCGAATGCACGCCAGTATGTTCCGCGCGCCAATAAAGCGTGGGAGGGGAAATTCCCCGGCATCTTCGTGATCAAAGATGGACAGATGAAGACGGGTGTATTGAATCGACCTGGTCTAAGCGCGGTTTAGTGCCGTGACCTGTCCTGCACCACTTTTGATAATTGGCGTAGGGCGGTCCCCCGAGTCCGTGCCGGACGCCTCGTCCGGCTTGTTTGGCAACGACACGTGCCGGCGCAGTTGACCAACCTGACAATCGTCAACTATTACCTTAAACCCGGCAGTTCGACTACAGCGGCTCGCGCCAAGTCGCTGAAATTCTTCAGGATTTCAAGTGCTTCGCATTTCACGATTGGGGTGATAACTGATTTCTTCACAATTGCTTGCGGGCTAACGACCTGTTTGATTTCAGGTGAAGCCAACTGCCGGATTCAGGATGGACGGCCGGCCGGCAACTAGCCCACGATACTGCCATCACGCATGTGCGTTATGCTGTGGCCATACGCCGCGGCCTCTGGATTGTGCGTGATCATCACAATCGTCTGCCCCAGCCGCTCATTCAAATCACGCAGAAGCCCAAGCACAATATTCGAATTCTCGGTATCCAGATTTCCGGTCGGTTCATCGGCCAACAAAATAGAAGGGTGATTCACCAGCGCCCGCGCGATGGCAACCCGCTGCTGTTCGCCTCCGGAAAGAGCACGCGGTTTATGCTTCAACCGGTGCGAGATCCCCAGGAGCTTCAGCACTTCGGTGAACTGCGGATCGGCGGTTTCACCCTTCCCCGCGATGCTGCGGGCAATAGCGATATTGTCGCCGGCAGACAACGTGGGCAATAGGTTGTACTTCTGAAAGATGAATCCGATCTCGGTCTTTCGCAAATTCGTTCTTTCGCCTTCGGTCATGCCGCGCAGGTCTTTGCCGTTAATGGTGACGGTGCCGGAAGTAGGCGGAGTCAGACCACCGAGTATATTGAATAACGTCGACTTACCGGATCCCGAATGACCCACGATGCACATGAATTCGCCGCGATCGATATCGAGATCCACGCCGCGAAGAGCGTTCACGTCCACTTCGCCGACATGATAAATCTTCTTTAGATTGCGGATGGAAATGATGGGCTCACTCATACGTGAGCGCCTCAATCGCATCCTGCCGCGCCGCTTTCAGTCCAGGATACAGCGCGCCGAGGATTGCGCCAACCAGCGCGATAGCGGTGGAAATCGGCCACCACTCCGGAACAATTTTCTGGGTGAGCGAAGCTGGAAAACTCATGATCACAAAACGTGTCCCGTACGTCATCAGTATCCCGCAGACCGATCCCACGAGACCCAGAATAATGGTCTCCCGCATCAGAATGCCAACAATGTAGGACGGAGACGCGCCCAGCGCTTTCAGAATCCCAATCTCGCGCGTGCGCTCCAGAACGGCTGTGTACATCGCGAGGAATACCACTAGAAATCCAAACACAACGGAAAGTCCAATGACAACATGGGTAAATGATTTCACCAATTCAACGCTATCCGCCGAGATCTGCGACAGAAACTCCTCCAATGTGTAAATCGGGTTGTCTGGCAGCAACTTCTTCAACTCATCCACTACTAAAGGTATGTTCTTCGGATCGTCGGCTTTCACATAGATGACACTCAGCTTATCGGGATTCGCAATCTTGTCCTGCAATACATTCAGGCGCATGAAAACGCGCGAGCCTTTGCCCGATTCAAACACGCCGGAAACTATCCAATTGGAGTTGATCAGTTTGTAGCTAGCGCCGGCTTGCAGCTTATGTTGGCGTGCGTAGAAGTCGTCCACCACAATTTCGTTGTCAGACTCCGGCAACCGCCCCGCCAGAAATTTTAGACCACCGGACATTTTCGTTAGTGCATCGAAATCAACGCCGGTCACTCGTTCTAATAAGCCCCCGGTAGAGTGCTCCACCGTGCCCGTTACTAACGCCACGTGCGGTTGCCGCTGTAGCACTGGCAGCAGCTTTTGGGGTATTGGAGCGGAGCTTAATCCGACAGCGGAGGAGGCGGGAGGGCGTACCAGAATATCGGCGCCAACCCCGCGGGTACGTCTGGCGCTATCCTCAATGGTGCCGTTGCTCACCCCGACCAGCGTCAGGATCATCGTCACCTGAAGCCCTATTGCAGCCAGCGTGAGGAACGTTCGTATCGGCCGGTGCTTCAGGTTCTCAACTACTAATTTATTGACCAAAACTCTATTCTATCTTGTGTATCAAGCGATCTTCGTCAACGCCGCTTTGGCTTGTCGCTGCACGTCGCGGGCTTCCTTCATGATGGGCCCGTAGACGCTCTTATCGAATGGCGGGCACCCCGTTGCAAACTGCCCAAGCGGATGGTCTTTTTGACGCATCAGGAACGTGCAGTATGTGAGCGTCTTGCAAACGCGCCGTTCATCCAGGTCGCCACGCTGCAATACGTCGCGGGCGAAATCGGGATAAGCCAACGCGTTCCTGCCGATGCCAAAGAAGCTGATATTTCCTTCCTCGATGTTCTTTGCCGCCGCGTGCGGGGCGTAGATTTGCAGCCAACTGTAACCGGAGCCAACGATGGGCAAATCCGGAAATGTTCGCTGCAATTCGCCGGCGATGCGGAAGTGCCGGTCCACTACGCATAGCGGATGTTCGGGTTCTTCGTAATTGCCATCGTCGGGCCTCTCATACGGCCTCGTCACGTGCGGATTGTAGTAGGGGCAACCGAGCGAGACGTTCAATAGTTTCACGCCCCAGTCCTTCAACCACCCGACTACGGTCTTCAGTTCCGCGGTGTCTTCCTTTAGCGGATCGTTCGGGTCCACACCGAAGCCGTGCGGATACGGCGTGGAGTAATTCAGCGGCACACCGTTGCCGGTTGCACTGTCGCGCTCGTACGGCACACTATCGAAGCAGCCCAGTCGGACGCACAAAATCAGTTTGTCTCCCACCGCGGCGCGAAT
>JANXXV010000991.1 GCA_025350445.1 Bryobacteraceae bacterium
AGTAGCCCGTTGGGCCCCGCCAAATCTTCCTGCGTCTTGATCCCTTTTAACAGATCGTCTAACAGCTCTGCCTTCAGTTCCATCCTCGTTCTCCTTGTTTAGTATCGGAGAACTCGTTTACACAATCTGTTTTACACCCTCCGCGCCAACTCTACGTAGTGGTTGACCATCCGCCAAATCAGCGTGTCATGTTCACCCACCAACCGCGCGACCGCGAGGATGGGCATCACTTTGGCCAGTTGGAAGACAAAAGCTTCAAACAGCAAGGTGAATCCACTGTCCGGTCTGGCCCAGGGAACTACGATCCGGCGAACGCCGCAGCGGGCGCAGTCGACGCGGGGAGTTCGGGCATGGAGGAAAGTCTGATGCTGGAAGAAGTTCAAGTGGCGCCAAGTCAGCTCTTCCGTGTCGTAGGCCTTACACGCCGTGGCGCACTCCGGACAAGAGAACGTGGAGCCACGGGGAAAGTCGAGATAAATATCGAGTCGGCCCGGCTCCACAGTGAAACTACAATGGTCCACAACCCAGGGAGGCATCAGACCTAAAGCGGCTTGGAAGAGTTCTGTCTCGTTGATGGTTGCGCGCTCCTGTGATACGCGTACAGCCATAGTAGCTACTTCATCAAGTAGTGGCTTACCACATACCGCGGCCACGAGATCTCGCCCTCTGCACCCTTTTCGCTGCCAAGCAACCCATGCCAAACAGCGAAGAGCCAGTATCAAAGACACCATGCGAACAAGATACTTCAGGCGGCCGGTCGCCTTTTGTGATGAACTTCCACTTCCTTCCCGCGACATTCAGCGGCAGGCGCTGACGCGCGGCGCGGTGCTGGCGCGATTGTTGCAGATGTACGGTGCAAGGGTGGAGCGACTGGCGCTGGCGGTGGAGAACTCCGAGTACAATGATCCAGCGGCAGCGCTAAGCGCAGCAATGTTGAGCGAACATTTTGGCGGTTGAACAGCTTGCGGCTGAGTTCGGATGAGTGCCGAGCGATCGGCAAACAACACCCGGGCGCGCCAGCCCATCCGTAAACGCCGGAGTTATGGTGAGTGGGTCCCGCGCACGATGGCAAGTACGCACTGGTTCCGACTGGTGAACGCCTCGACGGTGAGATGATACTGCGGTATGGGACCGGGTGAGGACCCCAGCGGGTAATACTCAATCTTATTAGCGCCTTTTTCGGTAACGACCGTCAGTTTGACGGGTTTCGACACATCATTCCAATAAATACTTGTGCGCGCCACCATTTGCCCGTCCCGCAAGCCGGCTTGGAAGGCAGCGCTTCCGGGCTTCACCCCGGAGACGATGTGCCGACTGAGCAACATTTCCAGATCGATTCCAAGCTCGAATGCCGGAATATCATCCATTTGGAGCGTCGCGCAAGGTCCTAAGGCTGAGGCTGGGACTTGAATAGTCTTGCCCAACTCGACATATTGGCGCAACTGCTGCCGCGCGTCCGCGTCGATGTACTTGCCGGCCGTGCGAAACACCCGATCACCCGTCAGCGCGGGCTTTCTCCCGCGAGCCTGTTGCACGAGGTCGAACATTACGTTATCGAGCGAAGCTTTGCCGCGGGTGGCCTCTCGAATTTTTCTATCCAGCCACAGCGCCGTAACCGCTCCGCGCGCATACATCAGGTCGTCTATTGCGGAATCGGTGCTATGGCGCTCAATCACCTCTTGATTGGAGACATTCCTGACCGGCGAGAACATATACTTGCGTAGGTTTTCGTTCGTCTGTTCGAGGTACTTCGGGAACGTTAGCGTCCCGGCCCGCAACGGCAAAACGTCCTGATAATAAGTAGTGAAGCCTTCCGTGAACCAGGACATCGCGATGCTCGAATTGGGTAACGCGCCCATGCGGTAGGGGTTCCAGGTGTGAAAGATTTCGTGGGCAAGGAGAGACTGAACGCTGTCGCCAAACGAGGAATCCGCGGGCAGAAACAGGGCGAAAGCGTTCGTGAATGCGCTGCCGCCAGCGCCGCCGCCATCCCGGCCGAAGGTGGAGACGGTCACTAAATAACTTGGGAAATCACGATCGTTCCAGAACATCCTTTGAAACGAGATCATATTCTCAATTCGGACAGCAGCCTCTTCGTCTGTGAATTGCCAGTTTCCACGAATGGCCAGGATCAAGGATTGGCCCCCGATGTTCCTGTGGTGAATCCGGAAATCGACCCCGGCAAACAGGGCATTGTGAACTGTCCGCCAACTGCCCCGGAACGATTGGAGACGCTCCTTCGTACCAAAGCTCGTAGCCAGAGACCAGGCAGGTGGAAGCTTGCGCCAATCGAAACGGACATCCACCGGGGCGCTGGTTTCGATGGGAGGATGAACAAGCCCGGTCTGGGTGGTGAACTCGAAGTATTCCGGTTCGAGAAGCGCGTGGTGGTCCGCGCGTGGAGGAGGCACAATCCAGTCCTTCACCAAGTCGTAGGAAATGCGAACGCGGCCGGCATGATGGACGTTCGTGAGGTTGGTGATCCCCTTCTCCAGATGCGTTGCACTACCCCAAGCCGATGGCGCCACCAAGGTTTCCGTATTGATGGGACCGCCATCGAATTCCAACCCGACATGAAGAACCAGCTTGCCGTCACTCACCACCGGCTCAAAAGAATAGTTCAGGACGATGCCGGGTGGAGGCTGCCGCGCACATACAGACGTCGCAAACGCAGCAAGTAACGCTGTCTGGAGAACAGAACGCATATTGTCTGTAAGCGTTGACGAAATCGCACTCCGCGGTGTGGAGAAGAATCTAATCCGGCGAGCCGCACAAAATGCCACTGGAATGATTGACCCGCGGTCACTAACTACTAACGGCTTTGCAATTCAAAGTGGCCGACTTAGGAATTGTTGATTTGTTGAACCAATCCCGCTTCGGGAATTCTCACGATCAGGGATTTCGAAGTACAAGAAAAGTCTTCGGGACTGGCATCGGAAAGCTAGAACAAACGCGGTCCGGTATTTCCGATGGGTCACCGGACCGCTTGTTTTACAACAACTTTAGAAACTGCAGGCGATA
>JANXXV010000336.1 GCA_025350445.1 Bryobacteraceae bacterium
AAGGCTCAGATAGGGGTTAGTCTTGGCACTAAAAACAAGAGGCTGAGAATTTGTTTACACAAAATAGTTGACACCCCCCGCAGGAGGGAGCCTAACGCGCTCCCTGTTTCCTAGTCCACAATCCTGGCGACAATGCGATAAATCCCAGGGGTTTGGGGACAGAGTCCCAATTTGCTCACGCTGACAAAGTCGCTGACCAGTTAAGGTGACATTATCGCTGAACTACAACACCCACGTGAAACAGCGAAGAACCTTGATACTCTTATCGGCTGCTGATTCGACCTCTGCTCACTGCTGCGTGTCTGTTTTCACTGAAATACCCTGTACTACTAACTTCGCCAAGCCTAGTCCGCCCCCTGCCGCCAAAAGTTGCGAGAGTTGCTGCTCCGCCATGTCCATCATCGAGTCCCCTGCCTTGTCCGCACTCTCGCCGCCCCATCCTCCCGCACTCGATTCGCGCGCCGACTTCATCATCTGGCCAATCAGCAGCGCCTCGAACTGCTGCGCCGTGTCTTTCACTTTCGCCGGATCAGCCTGTTTGGTCTTGACGGTCTCGCCCCCCGCTAGCGGCAATTTCGAATCGATCGTCATTAAATGATCTCCAGCTCCGCTTCCAGCGCCCCTGCTGCCTTCAGGCTTTGCAGAATTGCGATGATGTCCCGCGGCGTCGATCCAATCGCCATCAGCGCCCGCACCAGTTCATCCACGCTCGCGCCATTCTTAAGCGAGATGTTCCTGGCCTTTTCTTCTTTCACCCCAACCGTCGACTTCGGTACAACCTGAGTTTCGCCACTGGCCAGGGCGGACGGCTGCGACACTAGAAAACTGGTCTCAATCTCCACCGTCAGGCTGCCATGCAGAATAGCCACCGGAGCAATCTTCACTTCCTTTCCCATGGCAATCGTGCCGGTTCGTTCATTCACCACAATCTTCGCCAGCCGGTCGGTCTCCACGGTTAACGATTCCATTTCGGAGACAAACTCCACCGGCCTCAAGGCATAGCTGGCCGGCGCCTGCACGGCTACCGCGCCGGAACTCTCCGCCTTCGCGACGACACTACCGTCCGCGCTGAATTTCTTGTTGATGACGGCGGCAATGCGCGCCGCCGTAGTGAAGTCGGCCTGCCGCAGTTGAAGCCGGATTTTGGAACTCGGTGCCGGGGATGGCGAGCCGCGCTCAATGATCGCTCCACCAGGAACCCTGCCTGCCGTCGGATGGTTTAGCGTCTGATTTGCCCCGCCTCCGCCCGCCGAGAATCCGCCGGTTACCACCGATCCCTGCGCGGCAGCGTAGACCTGGCCGTCCGCGCCTTTCAGTGGCGCCAACAGCAGCAGACCTCCCTGCAGGTTCTTTGCATCGCCGACTGCCGCGGCCGTCACGTCCAGCCGCGCACCCGGTTGGGCGAACGGTGGCAGCGTCGCCGTCAACATCACCGCCGCCGTATTGCTTACCTGAATAGCTGTGGGCGAAACCGAAACACCCATGCGCTGCAGAAGATTCGCCAGACTCTGCGCGGAGAAAACCGACTGCCGCCGGTCCCCGGTCCCCGCCAGACCCACCACCAGTCCATAGCCAATCAACTGGTTGTCGCGCACGCCTTCTATTGAGGCCAGTTCCTTCACGCGCGTCGCTCCAGCGGCGCTAAGCGCGAACAACAGCAATACTCCAGACGCTCTTTTCATCACACTCCTAGATTGGCAACAGACCCAGCAGAAGACGGTACAGAATGAATGGCCGCTTTACAGCATCATTCACTACGCCTTGGCCGTTTATCTTCACTTCCAGATTCGCAACCTGATCGGAGCGAACCGTATTCAGCGCCGTAACATCCACCGGGCGTATCACGCCCCGCACTTTGACGCTCTGGTTCTCCGAATTCACGGATACATTCTTGATCCCCTCCAGCACCAGGTTCCCGTTCGGAAGCACATGCGTCACCCTCGCCGATAGCGTCGTCGATAGAGTGTTCGCCCGCGTAGTCTCGCCACTGCCCGCCAACGACTGGTCGCCGGTCGCTCCCACAAGACTCGCCAGCTTCGCCGCCGCCGCCGGCGGCGCAAAACCGCTACTCACCCCAGCCTTCACACTGGACTTTCGCGCGCTGTTTGTCCCACCCTTCGACACCGCCGACGCCTGGTCCGATACCACGATGGTCACAATATCGTCTACTTGCGCTCCGCGCAGGTCCCGGCTGGTATTCGCCAGCAACCCGTTAGACGTATAGAGCGAACCCGGAGACGCCGACTGTCCGGTTGCGGCCTGGTGTGCCTGTGCATCCGCGATATACCGGTCGATCGCCGAAGGCTCAGCCTTCTTCCCTAGCACCTTCCCGAGTGGCTTCGAACCCGCCATTGCTGCAAACAAAATCCCCAGCAGAGTAATCCGTATCATTTCGCCATCACCAGAACTTGATTTTTACCGCTCACCACGCCATGAAACGAGCGGCCATTCCCTGGGTTTTTCAGAGAGACCGTCTCCCCAACCGCGCCGCTGCTTTCCGCCAGCGCCGGAAGGCTCAACTGGGCGCCATCCGCTTTTACGACTACCGAGACTTCAGCCCCGCGTGTTACTTCCTTCGGTGGAGTCACGAAAGCCGCCATCACCATCTGGCCCGCCGCAATCGTTCGCCGCGCAACCTGGCCAATCACATCACTGGCCGCAACCGCCGGCTGCTCTTCCAGAGGAAACTGCTTCACCTGTTCCATTCGAACCTGCTCCGCGGTCACCACCGATCCGGCCCGAATAGTCTCCGCGGCAACCAGACTTTCACGGGTAATTCCCATTCGAACCCGAGCCCAAACCGCGAAGGACTTCGTTCCGCCATAAGTCACCTTTCCCCGCCAGAACACAATCGAGCGCTCCGTCAACAGCGGGTGGACATTCAAACCGGAACGCGGAAAACTCAACACACCCACCGGGACCGCGTACCGGCTGAATTCAATCAACTCAACGTCCGCGCCTTTCATCGCGACGGTGAATTGGATCTGTTCCAACACCTTGCCGCTACTCAATACCTCGGTCGGAGACTCAAAGCAGACGTCCACCGGCGCCACAATCTCCAGTCCGAACTTTCGCGCCACACGGGCCAGCTCACCCCCGCTCATTACCCGCCGTACCGTGGGCAGCGGCGCCAACGCAATCGCTTCTCCGGCGGGAATCCGGGCGAACTCCGGGATCAGCCTGGCCAGATCGCGAGCGAAAATATGGTCCCCGTCCACCGGAAGGCAGCTTGCGCCCAAGGACATCGCAGCCGCAAACATAAGTAGTAGTCTCATCGCGTCACGTTGTTGACCTGTTGATACATTTCATCGGCGGCTTTCACTACCTTCGAGTTCGCTTCATAGGCGCGCTGGCTGACAATCAAGTTAATGAATTCCTCCACCACGCTGACATTCGAACCTTCGGTATAACCCTGCTGCAGTGAACCCAGCCCTTCCTGCCCGCCTGGATTGCCCAGTGTTGGCTCGCCCGATGCATCCGTGGGAGTGAACAGGTTATGTCCAATACTGTTCAGCCCGGCTGGGTTGGTGAAGTTCGCCAGTTGAATCTGCCCCGCCTGCTGTGCGGCTGTTTGTCCCGGCTGAATGTAACTCACGGTGCCATCCGAGGCGATCGTCACCGACTGCGACTCAGCCGGAATCGTGATCTGCGGTTGCAGCGCGTCGCCGTCACCGGTGACGATCTGCCCTTCCCGGTTCAACTGAAATGTACCGGCGCGCGTATACGCCAGCTCGCCCGTTGGGCGGCGGACCTGAAAGAAGCCGCGTCCCTGAATCACCAGATCCAGCGGATTGTCCGTAGCCGCGAAATTCCCCTGCGAGAAGCTGATTTCGTTGGATGAAGTCCGCGTTCCCAGTCCGATTTGCAATCCGCTCGGGACCACAGTCTGCGCGCCGGCGGCTGCGCCCGGCTGAACGAAACTTTGATACATCAGATCCTGGAACTGCGCCCGCCGCATCTTGAAGCCGACCGTGTTCGCGTTCGCCAGGTTGTGCGCGATATTGTCCACGTTCATTTGCTGCGCCGTCATGCCGCTTCCCGCGCTGTACAGTGCTCGAATCATAGTTGGTCTCCTGAAGCTTACGAACTTACCCGCGCTACTTCGTCGATTGCCTTCTTGTTCATCTCGCCGCCGATCGATAGTGCCTTCTGTAACATCTCGAATTGCCGCATGACGCTGACCAGCCGCACCGCGTGTTCGGCCGGCGCGCCGTTTGCGCCCTCCAGCCGCCCTTGCTGAACCTCGGTACCCCTGGCCGCCTTCACCATCGCCTTCACATCGTTCATCTGGAAATACGTCGCCCCCATCTTCGTCAGGTCCTGCTGCTGCGGAATGTCCATCACTGCAAGCCGTCCCAGGGTTTGACCGTCCTGTCGCACGGTCCCATCCGTCGAGATCGAAACTGCTTTCGTGGGGTCCGCCTTGATCGGCTTTCCGTCCTCGCCGCGCACCGCGTATCCTTCCTGTGTCTGCACCTTGCCCGCCGCTGTGATCGTGAAGTTGCCGTTGCGCGTATACAGGGTACCGTTCTCGCCGTCCACGGCGAAGAAGCCGTTACCCGCCAGCGCCACATCCAGAGGATTGCCGGTCGGTGTCGTCAGCCCTTGGGAAAAATCCGTCCAGTGCCGTTCCACCACCGGTAGAGTGTCGGGCCTCCCGGCGCCTTCCATCGCCTCCGGCGATACATATAGGTTGTAGAACTCGCGATCCGCTTTGAAACCGGTCGTGTTCGCGTTCGCAATGTTATTCGCCAGAAGATCCAACGCTTCCATCCGCGACCGCATCCCGCTTGCTGCTGAAATCGATAAGGCGTCCATAAGAACTCAGTGCCCTATCTAATGCAATTTCATCGCCGCCGCGAATCTGTTGCAAACTTTAGTGCGGCGCGCCGATAAGAACCATAAGGGATACCATTTTGGTTTCCCGGTCCCGAAACGATACCAGTTCGCCCTTCATAATCCGTTATCTCCTTGAAAATCGGCTTCCCCCGATTGGTACGCCAGATGCATAAGTGAGTACGTGAGTGCCGCGAATCTCTCCATCCCCGTAGCAGTGCCCGCCTTGTTTCCCCAGGCCCTCCCCTTATCGACAATCGCGCCACAAGCCGCCTTGCAGGAGCCGTCCGGCTTCATGAAGCTCATCGAGTCATTAATCGCCGGAGAGATTGCGCCCCTTTCGCCCACTCAGTTTCCTGGACAAGTCAAATCCGCAATCCTGTCTGGAAAGGGTCAAGAGGCCAATGGCGCCGACGTCAAAGATGCAGCGAAGGGTCAGAAAAATCCCAAGGACTCAAGCGAACCCAAGGATCCCAGCGGCCAGCAAGGCGGCGGGCTGCTGGCGATGATGGCCGCCGTTCCTTCTGCACGAACAACGCCAACGCTAACGCTGAACTTCCGCAGGTCGGCGGGTGAGGATAGCTTCGTGAAGTCCTCCAAACCCGCTGAGCATAACGACACTTTCTATGCACCGGAAGCCGCTCTCGTCAAGCCCCAGGTTATAGCCAAGTCCCAGGTTGCCGCAGCTATTCAACCCCCGATGCCACAGCAAAGGCAACCGCAACCGGCTGCGCTTCCGGCCCCGGCGGCAGAGTCGTCAGCCATCTGTGCAATTCCCAACCAGCCCAATCTCGAATCCACGCCAATTCCGCTGGAGCGTCCCAGCTATTCACGAAACCAATTTCCGATCCGAGTTCAGGATAGTGTCGAAAATCGACCCCGGAATCGTGGAAGCGATCAAGCAAGGGATCATGCCGCAGTCTCAACCCCCGATCTGGTTGCAGTTGCAATTTCCACCTCCTCCCAAGACGGGGCAACCACTGCGGTGTCAGCCCCGGCCTCGCCTCCGCCCTCGAACGCGCCTTCAACGCTGCCCCCCCCGGTTGCCATTCCGGCAGCCGTTCCCTTGGCGATTGGCGTTCCAATGCCAGTTTCAAAGGGCACCCCGGTGAATGATCGCCCACCCGCCCCGGATCGGCCCCGTCCCAAGCTGGAATCGTCCGCTGGCTCTGGCGAAGCCCCATCGCTCCCGCCAACCCTAGGAAAAGTCCGATCCGAGGCCTCGGCGTCGACCGAGCCCATCGCCTTCGCCGCTCGGCTGACCGAGCGGGAAGAGCCGGAAGACTCTCAAACTACAAAGCCTCCAACCTTCGAGCGAGGCTTGAAGCAACCAAGTCTCACCCAGCCCTCTCAACCGGAAGTGCGGGGAAAGGCGGACGCGGAAAATGCACAAACGAACCCAAAACCGAATCCCCAGTCCATGACGTCGCAGCCGTCTTCAGAACCTTCTACACCCAAGGCAAAACCGGTTGTAGCCGAACACGCCCTGGAAAATGTACCAACGAACCCAAAATCTCCCGCAGCCTTCTCCGTTCCGGCGCGCGAATCCGCCGCGCAGGCTCCGCAGGCCTCCGCAAAGTCCGCGTCCGCGGCGGAAGTAAAGGCATCGTCTCCAACACAGGAAACCGAGTTACAGGCAAAGCCCACAATTCGCAGCGAACCAGCCAGGGAAATTTCTATCCGCATCCCGTCGGGGGACAACGGAAACGTGGACGTGCAGATCATAGAGCGCGATGGCAAAGTGCAGGTCACCGTTCGCGGTTCTGACACGCAACTGAACTCGGCGCTGCGCGGCGATCTGACCGAACTGGTTCATACCCTCGACCAAAGGGGCTATAAAACCGAAACCTGGACCCCCGGCGACACCAATCCCATGACCTCGGCAAGCGCCCCGGAAGTCAAGACGCCGGGACGCAGCGAGGCCTCCCAGGACTGGTCGGGAAACCAGCCGAACGACGGCGGTAACGGAGGCAATTCAGGTGGAAATCAGCAACAAAGACGTCAGCAGCAGGAACGCCCCGACTGGCTCATTGAGCTGGAGCGGCGTCTCGATACGGAAGGATAAGGAGAGTAGATGATCACCGGAGTAAATAGCACTTCTGCCCCCGCCGATACGACTTCGACGGTAACCCCGCCCAGCAACCAGGTGGACCCTCTTGCGGACAAATCGACTTTCTTGCAGCTGCTGGTAGCGCAGATCAAGAATCAGGATCCAACGAAACCCCAGGATGGGGTAGAGTTCATCACACAGTTGGCGCAGTTCAGCAGCCTTGAGCAACAGCTCGCCGCGAACAAGGAACTCACATCGATTCACGATGTCTTGGCCAACCAGGCAGCCACCACGGGCCCGGCGCCAACGCCGGCAGTAGCACACTAACGGAAGCCAAATGTTTACATCATTCTCAACAGCACTCTCCGCGCTTAGTGCCCACGCAACGGCCGTTGACGTGGTCGGTAATAATCTAGCCAACCTCAACACCACCGGGTTCAAGGCGAGCGCCGTTTCTTTTCACGATCTGGTCACCCAGTCGCTCGGAGCTGGACTCGGGGACACCCAGGTCGGCTTCGGCGTCGATCGCCCCACCACCATCCGCCAGTTCACACAGGGAGCGATTCAGAGCACAAATAGCCCGCTCGACGCGGCCATTCAGGGGGACGGCTTCCTTGTGGTGAAAGATAAGGCCGGCAGAACTCTATATACCCGTGGCGGCAATTTGCAGGTTGACAAAACCGGTACACTTCTCACTTCCACCGGAGAAGCTGTCCAGGGCTGGACCGCCGCCGTTGGCATTGTGAATGCCAACGCCCCCACCAGCAACATCCTCGTTCCGGTGGGAACGGTAAAGGCCCCCACCGCCAGTAAGAGCTTCTCGTTCGACATCAATCTCAACGCCGCGGGGGTTGTCGGAAATCCTACGGGTGCGTTTTCATCCTCGATTGAGCTTTTCGATTCCCTCGGAACATCTCACATCATTAACGTGGACTTCACCAAGAGTGCGACGCCCAATCAATGGAATTACTCGATCAGTTTGCCGGATGCGGACACCACTGCCCCGATCACGCCCGTCACCGGAACCGTCACATTCGATTCGAACGGTAAACTCGTCAGTCCGCTACAGACCGATGTAATGCCAAACATCGCGATTGCGGGCCTGGTTGACGGCGCGACAGATATGAATGTCACCTGGAACCTGTACGACGGTGTCACGCCGCGGCTCACGCAATTCACGCAGGCGTCGGCCAGATCCGCTAACTCACAGGATGGAAATCCGGCGGCCCAGTTGGTAAAGGTGGCGCTCGGTGACGGCGGAACCATCCTCGCGCAGTATTCCAACGGCACTCAGACGGTGGTCGGGCAGATCGCCATGGCTTCGATTCGCAATCCGGAATCATTAGTTTCGGTCGGCAACAATAACTTCCAACTGAGCGAACGGAGCGCGCTGCCGGCGGTCGGTGCTGCCAGCACCGGCGGTCGCGGAAACATCAAAGGGAGTGCTCTCGAATCATCTACGGTAGACATCGCCCGCGAATTTACACAACTCATCGTTCTTCAGCGCGGCTACCAAGCGAACGCCAAGGTGATTACCGCTGTCGATGAACTGAGTCAGGAGACGATCAACCTCAAACGGTAATGCATGACTTCCCACCAGGAGATCGCTCACTATTCCGACGTTCCGGTCGACATCGAAGTTGAACTCGACCGGAAGATCATGTCGATTGGCGCGATTCTCGAACTCAAGGTGGGCAGCGTAATCAAGATGACGCGTTCGGCCGGCGAGAATATCGACATTCTCATTGGCGGCACGCTGGTCGGCTTCGGCGAAATCGTCATCATCGAAGAAAGCATGGGGGTCCGAATTACGGACTTTAACGAGGAGTAAGTGGAGATTTTTCAACAGATCGGGGCGATTGCATTCGTTTTCTCGCTCCTCGGCGGTGCCCTGTGGTGGCTGCGGGGGCGCAACATGGCCGCTTTCGGGCTGGTACGCCCTAATTCTTCCCGGCTTCAAGTGATCGATCACGTCCGGCTGACTCCGCAGCACAGTGTTCATATCCTGAGAGCCGGAGATCGGGAACTGACGATTGCGGTGCATCCATCCGGATGCACACTACTGGCGGAAACACGAACCGCCCCCGAGGAAAAACCCTAATGGTGTCCTCAATCCTGGGTGAAACCATAGCAAAAAGCGGGACCATCAGCGTCCCCATGCAGATCGTCGTCCTGCTGACCGCGCTCAGCCTGCTCCCCGCGATTATCATGTCGATCACGCCGTTCCTGCGGATCACGATCGTACTGCATTTTCTCCGCCAAGCGCTGGGAACCCAGTCCACGCCTTCCAATCAGG
>JANXXV010000057.1 GCA_025350445.1 Bryobacteraceae bacterium
CCCGCTTCAATCGCGCACATCAGGCCGGCGGCGCCGGCGCCGAGGACAACGGCGTCAAATTCCTGAATCACCTTCTAACTGTAGCGGAGGGTGGTGGGGTTCCCCGGTTACCGATGAAGACGGCTGCCGGTTGGCGAGACAGAGCCTGGGCGAATGCTCACCAGTTTCGCCGCCCCGCCCCAGGAGTCCGGATAGAGGCGCGTTTCGTCGTTCAGAGAAACGTACCCGATAAGACAGAGTTCCCCATCCGGCAGCTTGTGAATCACGAAGCTTTGAAGGTGATGATTCGGGAAGACCGGCGTTTCGGCAAACGGAGCGAAGGTGAATCGGAAAACGCCGTCGGGCAATTTGTGCGCGGCCTTGTTTTCGCCGGCCCGGTCGAGGAGACGGACCCGATGGCATTCATGAATTGCTTCGCGAGTGGCGGCGGCGTCAATTTCTTTGAAATGTGCCTGGAGTAAATCTTTCGTCCATCTTAATCCGCCGGGCGGCGCGGCTTCAACCCTCGAACCTCGCCTTCGATCAAGAAAACGGGATTCAAGCCGATAAGCCTGTTAGTGAACCTTGCGGCTGAAAATTCCGGCACTATCGCTATGCCAGCTCTGCGCGATGAGGCTCCACCGGAGCCATTGGTTCCTCCGGTTCCCGATTCCATTGAGCATACCGGGCTGAGTGCCGCCATCCTTGATCAGTTAATTCTAAAGCTTCTCTACTTCCGCGGCGAAGTTTCCGGCCGGGATCTTTCGAAGGCAATGGGTCTGCGCTTCAGCGCCATTGAGTGCCTGCTCGATACGTTCAAGCGGAATCAGGCTGTGCAGGTGAAGCGCTCGCTGGGAATGGGCTCGGTCTCGGCGCAATTCTCGCTCACCGAGTTAGGCCGTGGCTACGCGCGGGAGTTTCTTGAAAGCAATCAGTACTGCGGACCGGCGCCGGTGCCGCTGTATCAATACACGTACTTTGTGCGGCGGCAGCGGCCACCCGATGGCTGGTTGACGATGGAGGCCCTTAGGCGCGCCTACCGCCGGATGGTAGTGACGGATCGGGTTTTGTCGCAGATCGGGCCGGCGGTCAGTTCCGGCAATTCGTTCCTGATCTACGGCCAGCCGGGCAATGGTAAAACCTACCTGGCGGAGGCGCTGGCCAACCTGGACCAATCGTGCATATATCTGCCTTACGCGATTGAATATCAAGGAGTGATCGTGCAAGTCTACGATCCTACCTATCACCAATTGGTGCAGGACGACGAACCGGTATCCGCCTTGGCGTTCGAACTTCCGCATGACGGGCGGTGGTTCAAATGCCGGCGGCCGTTCATCGTCAGCGGCGGAGAACTCTCGATGGACATGCTGGATTTGAGCTACAACGAAACGTCGAAAGTCTATGACGCTCCCTTCCAGCTAAAGGCGAACAACGGGATCTATCTGATCGACGATTTCGGCCGTCAAAAGGCCACGCCGGCCGAGGTGCTGAACCGCTGGATTGTTCCTATGGAACGGCGGATCGACTATCTCTCGCTGCGCACCGGTGGAAAAATCACCGTGCCCTTCGAGGCGTTCCTCATCTTCTCCACCAATCTGAAACCCGATGCCCTTGGTGACGAAGCCTTTCTGCGCCGCATCCAATATAAGATGCTGGTCAGGAATCCCAGCCCGGAGGAGTTCGAAAACATATTTCATTCCTACTGCGAATCGCGGGAACTTCCCTACGAGGAGGGAATCGCGGGGCGATTTATCGATCGGTATTACAAAGCTTCCGGGAAGCCCTTCCGCCGCTGCCATCCGCGCGACGTTCTTTCCCACGCACTCGATCTGATCAATTTTGAAAAGTTGCCCTACGAACTGACGGACGAACTGCTGGGCAGAGCGTTCGAAAGCTGCTTCGTCGAAGATCCGGACCGCTAAAGTCGTTTGCTGTGTTACAATTCCTCCATTGTGAGTATTTGAATACTTAGGAGATTATCTTGTGATACGGCAATTATCAAGCTTCATTGTCCTTGCTTTCTTATTGGGCGGGTTGCTTCTTGCACCGGCTGCCGCCACCGCGAGTACGCTTACTGGTGCGGTCCTGATGAACACGGACGTGCTCGGCAATGCGGGTTCCGACTACTGGAACACGCTGGCTTTCGATGGTGGTATTTTCAACCTCTATCTAAAAAACGGCGCGGTCTTTGTCAATAACGGCGAAGGCGCCGGAACGCGCATCAACATCAACCTTCCGCCGGGCAGTTATACATTTAACATCTTTGCGGAGCCCGGATCCGGCAGCAGTTTCGGCTTGAACCTGTTCTTCAACGGAAACGACAACACACCGGGTATTTCGGTATTTGCTCCAGTGAATACGTCCGGCTTCGGGCCGAATCCGGGTACCACGCGGCAGCTCAACGGAGTCACCGTCGCAGGCGCCAACACAAATACTTTCGTCGATGGATCCACAACCGTAGTCCTGGGCGGATTCAACGTTGTCAGTCCGGTTGCCGGAGTTTCGCCGGATCTGGTGGACGCCTATAACAACGTTCCTAACGGGAACCCGGATTTCACCGGCAGTTTCACGTTGCGGGTGACGGGGCCGGATGTGTCACTGCCTGAGCCCGCGTCCCTGATGCTGCTTGGCAGCGGACTGGTGGGTCTATTAGCTGCTTCCCGGCGCCTGAGCCGCGCCTAGGCCGGAGGCTCGCGCCGTAAGTTCGGCATCCCGGATTTTGAATTTCTGAATCTTGCCGGTTACCGTCATCGGAAAAGTTTCCACAAACCGGATCGTGTGCGGGATTTTGAAGTATGCAATCTTGCCGCGGCAATAGTCGCGTACTTCCGCCTCGCTGCAATCCCCGCTTGCCTTCAACTTGATCCACGCAACCACAATCTCACCCAGCCGTTGGTCGGGAACGCCCACCACCTGTACGTCCGCAATCTTTGGGTGCGTGTAGAGAAACTCCTCCACTTCCCGCGGATAGATGTTCTCGCCACCCCGAATAATCATGTCCTTGGCGCGGCCGGTGATGCGGAAGCAGCCATTTTCCGCCATCGTCCCCAAGTCGCCGGTGTGCAGCCAGCCTTCGGAATCGATAGCCTTCCGCGTCGCCTCCTCCTCGCCGTCGTAGCCCGGCATCACGTGGTAGCCGCGGGTACACAGCTCACCCTGCTCACCCACAGCGACGGTTTCCCCGGTGGGTTGCGAAACGATTTTCGCTTCCGTGTTCGGCAACACCGGGCCAATAGTGCCAACCCTGAGCTCAATTGGATCGTCCAGCCGGGACATGGTGACGAGCGGCGAACATTCCGTTTGCCCGTATCCGATCAGGATTTGCGGACAGTGCATCTGAGTCATCACGCGCTTCATCACCTCCACCGGGCATGGGGCGCCCGCCATAATCCCGGTGCGCAGCGGCGTCATGTCGAAGCGGCTGAACTCGGGATGATCCAGCATGGCGATGAACATAGTGGGAACACCGTAAATCGCCGTGGCCCGTTCGCTGTCAATCGCCTGCAGCACGGCCAGCGCGTCGAATTGAGGCGAAGGCAGGATCAGCGCCGCGCCGGAAGTGAGCGCCGCGAGGCTCGCCATCACACATCCGAAGCAGTGGTACAAAGGCACCGGTGAACAGATGCGGTCTTGCGGAGCGAGCCCGAGCTGTAGTCCGCACAATTCGGCGTTGTTCAGCAGATTGCGGTGCGTCAGCAGGACGCCCTTTGGCGCACCGGTGGTTCCGGAGGTGTACTGAATGTTGGTAACGTCGTTGGGCAGCGCCGCGTTCGCCTCGTAATCCCCATTGGCGTCCACACCAGCGGCGATCATCGCGGCCCACGACGGATGCCCGAGGAAGATCCGGTGCTGCAATGGGACGGCGCCGCCCGCCGCGGCCTCTTCCAGAATCTGCGCGTAATTAGCGCGCGGGTCTTTCTCCCACAGAAAGATTGCCCTCATGCGGGATTTGCGCAGCACATACGCCAGCTCATGCGAGCCGTAGGCGGGGTTCACATTGATGAGCACCAGGCCGGCCCTGGCGGCGGCGTGCTGCAGCAGAATCCATTCAACGCAATTAGTGGACCAGATGCCGATGCGGTCCTGCGGCTCGAGGCCGAGGCCGGCCAGCCCACGCGCTACTTCATCGGTCCGCCTCAGCAATTGGGACCAGGTAAGCCGGACGTTCTGGTGACGAACCACAACTGCAAGTTCATCGGGATGTTTGGCGGCGATGGATTCCAGCGCCTGGCCGATGGTGATCTCCAGCAGCGGCCGGTCGGCTCCCCGCGCGTAACTGAGCATGGAGAAGATTGTATACCCGGCAAAGCGGGAACCTATTTGTGGCGCGGAACCTGCACCGGGTCCATCCGGGCGGCACGGCGAATCGGCTGCCACGCGGCTGGAGAAATTCCGATCAGCCGTGCGGCCACGCTGCGTAAATTGGCGATGTAGCGCGCGGCCACATCGAAAGCGGTAGCACGCGCTCTTGAGCAGGAACTCGTTGTTCCCGCCGGGTGCCGTCATGCCGGAACAGATCGGCTGGTCCGGCTGCGCGTAGGGAAGATCGCGGAACAGAACCGATTCGAGCCGGCGGTTCATCCAGGCCACAGACACGGCATCGCGCTGAATTGCTCCGCCGGTTAAACCAGTTTCGGAACCAGCATCCACTTCAGTACACCGCGGGGCTGTGCACCGAAGCTATCGATATCGATGCGGATGATGGCGCCCTTCTTCATATCCACATGGACGGACGGCGCGCCAAGCACGTATGCGGCTACAGCGCTCAACAGCGGCTCATGGCCAACCAGCATTAGCGAGGCTACGCTCTTGTGAACGCGGATTTCCTCCCAAACCGGCTTCGGGTCCAATGATGGAATCAGTGCGGTTGTTCGCAGCAGCGTCTCTTTGTAACCTAAAACCTCCATCGCAATTGCCGCTGTTTCCACGGCGCGAATGTATGGGCTGCTGATCATCAGCTCGGGCGTCACGCCGGCCCGCTGCACCATACGCAGCGTGTCGCGCAGTTTCTTCTTGCCCTCAGCGGTGAGTGCGCGGTCCGCGTCGCTTCCTCCAGGCTTGACGTTTTCGGCAATGCCGTGACGCAGAATGTAGAGTTCCATGGCGATTCCAGTATACTGAGACGGTTTGACAATCCTTCCGCGGGACAAGCTGCAGCGCATCGCGTTCTTTTTGGCTGGGGCGTCCGCCGTCACTGATCTGGTATCGATTTTCGCCTGCCACACGCTGTTGATCGCGGCCACGCTGGCACTGCTGCTCTCGCGCC
>JANXXV010000066.1 GCA_025350445.1 Bryobacteraceae bacterium
TTCAGTATCGAGATGCAGGTCGGGTTGCAACCGCGCGGCATTGACGGCTATCTTCACCTCATCAAAGCCGTAGATCGCAAGGCCTTCGGCGTTCACCTCGACGTCTGTAACGGGATCGACTCCCCGGACAGGTTTTACAGCAATGCGGCTTACATCGGGGAATGCTTCCGTAAGCTCGGACCCTGGGTTCTTTCCTGCCACGCCAAAGACCTTGCCTGGGTGGCTGATGGTTACAACCTCCACTTCGCCGAAGTGGTTCCAGGGCGCGGGGAAGTGGATTACCGGGCCTACCTCAGTGAACTGGCGAAAATGTCGGTTGAAACCCCTTTGCTGCTGGAACATCTCAAGGGTGCCGATCAATATGAGGAAGGGAAGCGGCATATCCTGAAAGTAGGCGCCGGCCTGGGCCTGACCTTCGCCTGAGAGCGACCCGGCATTCGGATGAAACTATGAAAAAGTTCCTGATCGGTCTTGTCGCCGGCCTGTTGTTGGCTGGGCTGACGGTTTTGATTTTAGTCTTCTCGGTTGCCCGGTTTGGAGATCGCCCACCGGCTGTTTCCGATGGATCTACCCTCGTCATCAAGTTGCGCGGCGCGATTCCGGAGAAACCCGCGGTCGAAATCCCGATCCCCTTCTTCTCCGAACCTACCCGGGTTACCGTGCGTGACGTGTGGTCCATGCTACGCAATGCCGCCGCTGATTCGCGGATCAAGGCCGTCATCCTGATTCCCGAAGGGGTGGACGCCGGTTGGGGTAAGCTGCAGGAACTCCACGGCGACCTGCTGCAATTCAAAAAATCCGGCAAACCGCTCATCGCCTATCTCAAATACCCGAAGACCCGCGAATACTATCTGTCCACTGCGGCCGATCGCGTCTACATGGCCCCGGAGGACATGCTGGACATGAAAGGGCTCCGCGCCGAGTTGACCTTCTTCAAGGGCACGCTGGACAAGCTCGGTGTCAACGTGGAGGTCTATCACGTCGGGAAGTATAAAGACTTCGGCGATATGTTCACAGAGACCGCCGCCAGTCCGGCTACCCGCGAGGTGATGGCTTCCATTCTCGATAGCTTGTACGGCCATCTCATTGAAACCTTCGCTGCCGCCCGCAAGCAAACTCCGGAACAGATGCGCGCCGTCCTGGACGACGGCCCCTACACCGCCAAACAAGCCCTCAAGCACGGATTGGTGGATGCGCTGCTGTTCGAAGACGAAATGTACGGCGAGATGAAAGACCGGCTCAAACAGAAAGAGCTCAAAAAGCTGTCGCACTACGACTATGCGAAGGTCTCCGGCGTGTCCCTCGGCGTGGAAGGTAAGAAAAAGATTGCCCTCCTCGTAGGCGATGGAACCATCAGCCGGGGAGAGGGGACCAGCGGTGTCGGCACGGAGGAAGGGTTCGTCTCCGGACCCTTTATCAAGCTGTTGCGCAAAGTGGGTGACGACCCCGATATCCAGGCCGTGATCCTGCGCGTGGATTCGCCCGGCGGTGATGCCATAGCCTCCGACGAGATGCTCCGTGAAGTGAAACTACTGAGCAAGAAGAAGCCCATGGTCATTTCCATGTCGGATCTGGCGGCGTCAGGCGGCTACTACGTGGCCATGACCGGCGACCCCATCATCGCTTATCCCAATACGTACACCGGTTCCATCGGAATCGTTTATGGGAAGTTGAATCTTCGAGGCCTTTACGACAAGCTCGGCGTCTCGAAGGAGATCATCATGCGCGGAAAGAACGCCGATCTCGACTCGGACTACCACCCGTTAACCGACGCAGGCAAGCAGAAGCTCCGCGAGTCCCTCGACGAATTCTACGAAGGGTTCGTCTCCAAAGCCGCGGAGGCGCGCAAGAAGAAGTACGCCGAGCTGGAACCGCTGGCGCAAGGGCGCGTCTGGCTGGGCTCGCAGGCGAAAAGCAACGGCCTGATCGATGAGTTGGGTGGAATCGACAAAGCGATTGAAATGGTGAAGAAAAAGGCGAATATCGGTGAAGGCGAGAAGATTCGCCTCGTTCCTTACCCCGGAAAGCGCACCATTTTCGAGCAATGGATTACCTCAACCAGCGACACCGCCGTTGACGCGAAGATCCGGACTCTGCTTGGCGGGCTGGATTACAAAGCATGGGCGCGCGGCGGCATGATGCGGCTGATGCCGTTTACCATTAAGATCGAGTAAGCATCCGGCATCGCGTCCGTCAGCATTCGCTTCCGCTTTGAGCCATATTGTTTTTCATGCGCACATCCTTCGCCGGTTTCGTTTTGTGTCTTCTGTTTACCCCCCTCCGCGATTTGGGCGCAGGGCACAAGCAATACCACCTTCACGACCTCGACATCGCGAAC
>JANXXV010000097.1 GCA_025350445.1 Bryobacteraceae bacterium
ATTGAAATTCCGGAATCGCGCGCGATCCTTGCGGCCGTTTCCTAGGTGAAGCTCGAAACTATGGATTCTCGACTGAACAAAATGACCCTGCCGTTTCTGCTGGCAGCCAGAGATGGTATGCCGAAGACGATTGCCGATAGAACCAGGCGCGTCTACGACCGGGTGTCCGGAGTCTACCCCGCCTCGACATTCTTCTTCCACTCGAAGGCGCACCGCAGAGTTATCGAAGTCTGCGAAATTCGTGACGGAATGCAAGTGTTGGAGGTAGCGACGGGTTCCGGCGAGATGTTCCGTCGGCTGGTGAAGGTGAACCCAAGCGGCGCCACCATTGGGCTGGATCTGTCGCCGAATATGGCCGCGAAGACGCAGCGCCGGGCGCGCATGGAATTCCCTAATGCGCGGACGCAATGCAAGGCGGTGGATGCGCGGTACATGCCGTACCGCGACGATACGTTTGATGCGGTGGTGTGTTGTTACATGATGGAACTGCTGTCGTCTGACGATATTGTGCGGACCTTGTTGGAATTCCGCCGGGTGCTTCGGCGGCGCGGCACAATGACACTGGTGCTGATCGGCGAGAACACAGAGATTTTCAACCAGTTGTACAAGGTGGCCGGGAAGGTGGCTCCCGCGTTTTGGGGCAGGCAGGTGGAACAGGACATTCCGGAGCTGATTGAATCGATGGATTTCCGGATTGTGACCGACCGCATGGTGAAGCAGACGGGGTATCCTTCGCGGGTGCTGACGGCGCTGAAATAGCTTGACTTTGGAGTCGGGGAATCGTTAGAGTAGGAGAGCTTACCTACCACGCGCGCCCGTAGCTCAGTTGGATAGAGCGTCTGGCTACGAACCAGAAGGTCGCATGTTCGAGTCATGCCGGGCGCACCATTTAAACCTACTCGAATCAATCGATTACAAGGATTTTCCGCAGATCGGCGGAAGGCTCACTGTCGGCACTCTGCCCGATTCTATGCCCACCCTGAGCCTCGCGTGCCTTTTGCATTGCCGCCCGAATCGTTGTCCCTGCCGGATGGATGTAGCGCTTGGGATTGCCATGGCCCGATGTCCGGCCAAGTGCGTGAGAGTCCAGGGGTCCAGATGCGGTGCCCACCGCGTCAGACAGGTGTGCCGAAAGGTTTATAGCGGGAAGTGTTTGACGTTCGCTGCGTTGCACGCCAGCGCGTGTTGCTTCTTGAAGGTAATCGGTTCGACACGACCGCTCTTCGTGACTGTCGGAAAGACCCGACCGGTATCGGTGGCCGTCCTCCTCATCTCTAGAATTGCCGCAACGCGAGGCGATAGCGGAATATGCCGAATGGCGTTGTCTGTCTTTCTGTAGTCGATCATGATCTCCCCCCGCGAACGTTCTCCCAACGCAGACGAAAGCGCTCTTCCGGCGTCAAGTCGCAATCGATCAGGATCGTCGCGACGTCGCGCAACAGCGGGCCGGACGCATCGAGGTAACACCTTTCTTCATCCGCCTTCAATACCCGCTCCCGATGCTCCTCACCCGGCAACACGCGGACTTTCGGGAGAGCCTTTTCAACCTTGCCCCATTCTTGCGCCAACGAAAACATGCGACGGAGCGCTTGCAACTCGCGGTTGATGCTGGAAACCTTTCGTCCGCCAGCCCGCCGTTTTGCGATGTATCCGGAGATCTTCTCACTGTTGATAGCGTCCAGCGGTTCCTTCGCTAGAGTTTCATAGGCGGGTAGATTCTTGACACCGTTGTTGTAATAGGCCATGGTTTTGACCTTGGCCGCGAACGTCGAAAGGATGACGGCATGAACCCGCAATTTGCGAAGTGTTCCAAGGTTGGGGCTGCCTGCCTGTCCCGTATGCCACCCCCCGGCAAAAAGGGCGTCAACTACCACCGGCGCCATGGGCCATCCGCTTGTGCCGGCTGGCTGCGCGGTGCGGCCAATACTTCAAAACTTCCCGTCCGCAATTCGCTTCACCTCACCGGCAATCAGCGGCCGCCGGAAAATGGCAACATCGTCCATCAGCCCCACATAGCCCACCCCGAGCCGGATCGCGGCAAGCCCCTTGTCCCAAGCGAACGGCTCGCGAATGCGCGCCGTCGTTCCCTGCGAAATTCCATCCACATAAAGCGCCGCCGAGCCATCTCCGCCGAGCCCCTTGTAAACCACCGCCACATGTGTCCACTTCCCGCGCTCAAACGGAGGCTGCTTCACCACCACCAGGCGCCTATCAAACACCGGATTCTTATCGGGCGCCAGGTTCTCCGGGTTCCAAGCCGTCAACACACCGAACACACCCAGCCGCAAATGCCGCGGCTTGTCGTCCTTCGTGAAATCCACCCAAATCGCAGAGTCGTTGTAAGCCTTATCGGTCAACTGAATCGGGTCGCAGAAACCCGGCTCCAGATCCTGGTCCGGCGACAGATTCAGCCAGAACGAAAGCGTGCCCGACCAATTCGCGGCATCGAACGGCACGTTGTCCTGCGCCCGGAAAAATACCGCCTTCGTATTCTTCTTCCGAAACCGCAGTGCCCCGGAACCATTGCGGCCCGCGCCGGCGGCAAGCTCCACATCCGTCCCGTCCAGTCCCGGCTTCGCGGTTGACTGCTCCTTATAAGACGGAGCGGAGTACAGCCGCTTATCGCCCTTGGCGATGCGCGCGTCCAGCGACCCATCGAAATCCGCGTGAAACACCAGATCCGTCCTCAAGTCCGCCGCCATCAGATTCGCAACCAGAAAACCAAGCGCGCACATATTCCGCATGGAAACATTATGCGCTCTAAAATATAGAAATGGACTCGGACATCATCGGCAACATCGTCACTCTTCGCGAACACTACGCACCGGCGATGGAACGCGCCCGCCTGAAATCATTACGCAAACTCGACAAGCATTGCCGCCGTTTCATTGAGCTCTCACCATTCCTCTGCATTGGCACGCAAGCCGGAGAAACCGCCGACGTAGCCCCGCGCGGCGACCAACCGGGCTTCGTCCACGTCCTGGACGATGTAACTTTAGCCATCCCCGACTGGCCCGGCAACAACCGTCTCGATTCGTTGACCAACATTCTCACCAACCCAAACATAGGACTGCTGTTCCTGATCCCCGGAGTGGATGAGACCCTGCGAGTGAACGGCACAGCGGCCATCGTAACCAACCCGGAACTGCTAGCCCAATGGGATGTCAACGGCAAGCATCCAAAATCGGCGCTGCTGGTCACGGTTGGTGAAGCGTTCCTGCATTGCGGCAAGGCACTCATCCGATCGCGCCTCTGGCAAAGCGATTACAAGATCGAACGCAGCGCCCTGCCCTCTTTCGGCAAAATGATCAAGGACCAGATTGAAATCTGCGACACTGCGGAAGAGATCGAGAAATCCGTCGCCGAAGCATACAAAAACCGGCTCTATTAGCTCCCGTTCTGCTGCAAGCGCTTGCCCGCAAGTCCGGTCCATCCGGTTTGACGACTCGCGCCCTTCCTTTGCGAAGTCCGAATCCACCAGCGCCGACTACGGGTATTCCCATTTGTGCGGCGTGGAAATTACCGCGGCATTATCGAGGAGGACCCGCACGCACGCGCTTGCTCAGTCAGCGTCCCCAGCGCTTCCAATGTGCATTCTGGTCTCACGTGGCGCTGTAAACGTGCCGCGCGCCGGCAAGCGAACCAATCAAGCCCTAACTCTCAAGCCTGCTCAAAAACTCCTTCACACCGGGCGCAATCGCGACCAACATTTCCATATTCTTTTGTTGCGGCAAGTCGGATATCACATAAACCAGATGATCCCGGCTCTCAAACGCAGCAATCTGGAATCGTTGCACGCCACTGCGGTAGATCGGAATCCCCGCCTCCGATAGCGCCGGCACCAGATTCTCCGTCGCCAACGACTCGCCTTCCGCCTTCACCGCAATCACCATCGACAACATGTGCCCACCCTTGGCCAGCGCAAGGTGCACGAATCCGCGTCCCTGATATTTGCATTGGTGAGCCATCATCAATCGATAGCCGCCCGGTGCATGGGACCGGACAATCTGCATCAACCCCGCGTACTTCGGACCCATGTGCCGCGCCAGATCTTCCACTTTTGGCGGCTCTTGGGGATATTTGCGGAAAACGGCACAGTGGAGGTGATCCCGCAAGCCGGCCCGCATGATAGTGGCTACCTGGTTCGAGACCGACGCGACATAGGATTCCTGCGAATTCGCCGTAAGCCGCAAATAGCCCAATTGATACGCGACGGTAGCTCCCATGCAAACCGCAACAGTCGCCGCAACTGCCATCAGCCGGGGGGCCCAAACGCTTCGATGCCGCACCGCGCCGATCCCGCTTCGGATTCGCGCCGCCAGGTAAGGAGGGGCGGAAACGCTCTGTACGGCACCCTTTAATCTTTCATTCATGCGATTCATACCCCTCGCCCCTCCCCCGCCGGCTTGCCAATTCCGTGGGACAGGGCCACACTGGCCAGTTGCTCTCTCAACAGCTTCCGCCCCCGGCTCAGGCGCGACATTACAGTGCCGATCGGAATCGACAGGATGTCAGCGGCTTCCTTGTAAGGAAACTCTTCCACGTCCACCAGCAGCACCACTGCGCGGAAGCCGGCCGGAACCGCATCCAGCGCCCGCAGCACGTCCTCGTCGGTCAGGTGTTCGGGAATGGGGGCTTCATACGTAAGATTCGTCTCCAAAAACTCCTCGGCTTCTTTCAACAACGGGAACCGGAACCACTTTCGACGATGATGGTTTACGCAATGAAAGAGAATTTTATACAGCCAGGCACGGCAGTTCGTTCCCGTCTCGAACCGGGCGAACGATTTCCAGGCTTGCAGATAAACTTCTTGCACGATGTCCTCCGCACGGGCTTTTTCGCCGACCATCCGGCTCGCCGTACGGAAAATATCGTTCAGATGAGGCATCGCCTCCGCCTCGAATCTTGCCGGCATGGAAAGGTCTTTCATTCTCGACTCATTCCGGGGAATCCCCAAAACTCCGGACGCTGAGGCGTCGGGTTGTGCCCTGTGTTGGGCGGCCCGCGAGAGATCGCCTTCCATCCAGCTTCGCACAGTGTTGGAAGCTGCCATACGCCACGGAGATCCCGCGGCGGTAGTTGTTTATTCCCGGCATTCCAGTTTTTCCGGCGTCACCAGTATGACCCAAATCTGCAATCCATTTTCCGCAACCTGGATTGAATGGCCGTCAAGAGACTGATTCAAGAGTCCCTGGGCATGGCGGCGCCAACCATCGCTTGTGCATCAACGCGCTCAGCAGGGGAACGAAAAAGTCGTAGTGAGACCCGATGCATGACTGTCCTGCTTTGGCGATTCGCCGGGTGGATCTGGAAACAGCTCTTCTTTGCCGGGTGGCAACGCCGCTGCGCCGGGTGGCAACGCCGTTGCAAGACGGAAGCAAGAAAGCTTCCTTGCAAAAGTTGTGCCGCGCTGGCGCCGCTCGACGTCCGGACGATGGCTCATAATGCAACTGTGGCATTCTTTACCCCTCAGAACATTTTACAGTCCGGCGGGTTCTTCAACAGGCGCGGCGATACCTCCGTTTCCCTTCCGGTCTTGAGAGCGGGGCGGTTACTTGCCGCCGTGCTGTTCCTCGTCTCCGCGCTTGATGCTCAGCCGAAAACGCGCGTTGTGCTGGTCTCAGTGGATGGCCTTGACCACCGCTACCTGCGCGACCGCGACAAGCTTGGGCTGAAGATCCCCAACCTGCGGCGCCTGCTGCGGGAGGGCGAGTGGGCTGACGGAGTGGTGGGCGAAGTCCCTACCATTACTTGGCCCGCGCACACTACCTTGCTCACCGGCGTGCCGCCCGCAGTGCATGGAATCCAGGCCAATCAACGTTGGGACTACGGCCTGATCAAGTGCCCAACGCTATGGGACACGCTGCGCCAAAACGGATTGACCAGCGCGGCTATCACCTGGCCGGTGACGGTGAACGCACCGGTGACGTGGAATTTGCCCGAATACTTCGAAAAGCGGCAGGGCGGCGCGATGGATTTAGCCGCCGTCGGAAAGCACGCTACCGCCGGGCTGGTGGATGAAATTGCGGCGGCGTTTCCATCCTTCGCGCAACAATGGATGGACGACCGCACGCGTACGCTGGCCGCGCTGTTCCTAATCGAACGCAAGCGTCCGGACTTCCTGGCGGTGCACTTGGTGGACCTGGACGCCGAGGAACACGATACAGAACCCTTCTCCACAGCCTCCAACGCGATGCTGGAATACACCGATGAGTTGATTGGCCGCATCCTGGCCGCGCTGCCGCCCGGCACGGTATTCGCACTGGTGTCGGACCATGGTTTTGTCGCGGTGGATAAAACGGTACACCCTCCGGCAGGAAAGATAACGCCGGGGCTGGTCTGGGCGAATACCGCCGCGGAGGCTGCCGAACTGGAAAAGTTGCGCGAGGATACGGTAAACGGAATTGGGCGCCGCATCCCCAGTGAGGAGTGGAAGCGCTTCATGCCAGGCACCGGGGAGCCGGTGGCGGTATACGAACCCGCCGACCGCTTTCTCTTCTCCCCAAAGCCGCTGGAGAGCCGCTACGGCAAGCCCTATGAGATTGGCGCGCACGGCTTGTGGCCGGGCCGTCCCGATTACCGTTCCGTGTTTCTACTGTGGGGACCAGGGGTCAGCGCGGGCCAGACCGGGGAGATTTCCATGTTGGAGATTGCTCCCCGTTTGAACGGCCTTCTCACCGGCTTGCGCGCCGCTCCCGGACGCTGACAACATAATACGGCCCGAGCGGAAAGTCGCGAAGGAAGCCCCCGGGAACGGCAGAATCTCAATGCATAGGTCCTGGAGTTCCAGGGACCATTCGCAGGTATGGGTTTGATGTTCAACCCATTATGAACCGCTGGTCACGAGAGTGTTACAAGCCTGGCGTCGGCCTACCGTCGTGCCGGCGGGATCCGGGACACTATCCGTGCCGCGCAGCCTGGGTGACAGACGTTGAGATTTTATTTCAGGAACCCTCGGATGCTGACGAATCCAAACTCTTGGTGAGTGTCGGCTTCAGGCCGGGTAGCGTGTTGGAACGGTGTGCCTGATGGATTTTAGCTAAAATGAGTCATCTATGAGCGAGTACGAAATCGTCAAACACATTCCATAAACCGCTAAGGCCGCTGGTGCCGTGGCAGCGACGGTTCCTTTTACCGCAATCGTGAAGCGAATGCTCGGTCCTGCGGCTGATGAAGTGGCTGAAATGTGGAAAGATCAGATTCGGATGTATCGGTACGAACGGCAAATCAAGTGTGTGGAAAAGGCAGAACGAATGGCTGAAGAAGCCGGGTTCACGCCGAAGGCTGTCCCGCCAAAGATCCTTTTTCCGCTCTTAGAAGGTGCTTCACTCGAACACGACGAAACCCTTCATACGATGTGGGCGGCGTTGCTTGCGAACGCAGCTTCGGACATGCCTTCGATTGTGAGACCTAGTTTCTTCACTATCCTAAGAGAGATGGCGTCCGACGAAGCGGAATTATTGAACGCCTTTCCAGATTACGAAGCAGATCGTGAATCTTCAATTGAAGAGTTGAGGAAGGTGTCAACGAGGGTCCGCAAACACCCACCCTCACATCTCGATTCGATAAAAGAGCCACTCAAAGAAGGATTGCGCTCAAAGTTCCGTGCCCTTGTTGGTGAAAACCTTCGTGGCAGTGATGCCCGATTTAGCACCTGTATTCAGGCGCTCGAAACGGCAGGGTTGATCTTGAAGGGATCGAGTTCGTATGAGGATGAGGACGGCGATCTTCAGGTTTACATGCCGCACCGTCTGACAGGTCGGGGGATCATGTTCTTACGTGCCGTCAATCCACCGAAGCCGTGAACGTTGTGTAGGTTGTCTACACAGTCATGTTTGGTTTTGGTGGGAAGTGAGCGGCTTGAGCGAATTGAGCGAGACGTAAAGTCAGTAACTTAAACATTCTATTAGTGGTTACGCTGAGCAGTTAGCTCTTGTTTAGCGCTGTACCGCTCAAGTTCCGCAACAGGCTTTCGCCCGGAGTCCATCAACGCCTTCTTTGGCGATGATCGGGACCATCACCAGTCCCGCAACCCGATCGCTCCACCACAAGCCGAACAACGCATTCAGAAGCAGCCCTCCAAGCAAGATCGCGGAAAGGTAGATACAGAAGTCTGTTTGGCGTGAATCGGCGTGCATTGCCGCGCTGCTGATTCCCACCGCAACCGTCCGCTTCGCTTTGGCGAGCACCGGCATCACACATAACGACAAAGCGGCAATGAGGATTCCCGGTAAACTGCGTTCGGGTGCTGCGTGCCGGATCAAGGAAGCCACCGAGTCGAATGCAATGTATACCGCAAGGGCAAGGAAGCACAGTCCAACGATTCGCAACGTCCTTAGTTCTATTCGCTCACGCCGGGGCGGATTCCGATCATGGTGAAGCCGCCACAGCAAGGCGGCTCCCGATGTTACTTCGATGAAGCTGTCGATGCCGAATCCGATCAGCGAGATCGAACCAGCCAGCACCCCGGCCACGATCGAGACGACACCTTCCACACTGTTCCAGCCGACTGTGAAGTATTCGAGCCTCCGTCCACGTTGAACGAGTAGTTGACGGTTCAGGGCGCTTGCGCCAGTCATCGCGTAGTGCTTTCCAGTAACGCTTGACGGATCAGTTCTGTTGACGGGACACCTTGCCGCCGCGATCCATCCAGATAGGTTCGACACATCACGCCAAACCGACTGGCTGCTCGCGCTGACGGTTCCACATCAATGCCATTGACGTGGACCGTCGGAGATCCAAGAAACCGCGTTGCCACAGCCGATTCTGAATCGGCCACCCGGATATCCATCACGTCCGCCGTCAAACCCATCTCTTCTAATACTTCGTTCACCCGGTCCACCGTAGGTTGATGGTTCGGGCAACCGTCGAGGTAGAAGACCTCGACGGTCAAAGCGGAACTCCTATTCCCGCCGATCGAAGCGTGTGTTCTTCCACGCCACGTCCGGCGCAGCAATCGAGCAACGCGCCGTCAACAGCTACGGCGGGAACGCTGCGGATGCCAAGGCTCGTCGCTCTTTCCGCCACTTCCGGCTGTTTCATATCCAGCACGGTGATGTCGCACGAAGGACAAGCAATACTCTTCACCAGTTTGATCGTCTCTTCGCAACAGCTACATCCGGCGCTGAAGATTTCAATTTTGCGTTTGT
>JANXXV010000169.1 GCA_025350445.1 Bryobacteraceae bacterium
CGATCAGCGTAACGGAATGCGCCACGGTGAATGCGGTGACCACAAGTATCAATGAGCGGAACCGCCGGAATGGAATCACCAGGCACAGCAGGAACAGCAAGTGGTCGGTTCCGTCCAGAATATGAAAGAAGCCCAGTTGCACAAACCGCAACGCTGCCTGATGCCAACTGGGATCGAGAGGCACTAGACCTGGGTCGCCCGGGAACTCAAACGCGCGGACGGCGCCGCCAGGAGGCAGGAAGCGCAGTACCGTGACTACTTGCGCAGCCAGCTTTCCAAGTCCCGGGCGAATGGAGAATTCCGATCTGTCGGAATGAATCGGATACTCGAACAATACGTCGAAAAGCACTTGGCTCCAGACAGCGCCAGTGCTGTTGGGAAGCCGCGCCCCGGTGACGTGAGCGTACGCGGCATCAAACGATTCAAATGAGCGGTCCGACGCCAGCGACACTTGCGTTGCCACCACTCGCGGCTTCGGCAGGCGGCTCTCTCCTTCATACAGTTCGACAAAATCCGAGATCCAGAGCGTGGCGGCATCCGGCAACTGCGGCGTCAGCTTTTCAACGTCCAAATAGCCCCCTGGCAGTTCGGGAACCATCATGTCGCGCATAGCCCTTAACGGAACGCGAACCAGCAGGTGAAGGCGGTCCCGTGCCGGTTTCACGAAGGCGTGAACGGTCACATCCGTAGGAATATCGTGAGCCGCCACGCCGCCTGTGTGTGTGAGAATCACCGCCAGAATCGGCGCATAACGAAAGCTTCGCATGAATCGTGTATGATATCGAACGGCGAACAGCCGGAGGAAGAATGAAGCGGATCTATTCAATTGGCGGGATCTTTCTTGGAGTGCTTGGCGCCTTGGCGGTGGGTTCGTCGTTGCTCCAAAAGAGAGCGGTTGTGGAAGCGGCGGCCGTGCAGGCTCCCCGCTTTGAGGTCGATCCCATGTGGCCGAAGCCTTTGCCGAATCACTGGGTGATCGGCTCGGTGATCGGCGTCTCGGTGGATTCCAGCGACCACATCTGGATCATTCATCGCGAAGGTTCTCTGGAGGCCAAAGAACAGTACGCGACCATGAAGCCCGTCGCCTCTGAGTGCTGCGCTGCCGCGCCGCCGATTCTTGAATTCAACGAAGCCGGTGATCTAATCGGCCATTGGGGCGGCAAGGGTGAGGGCTACGACTGGCCTTCATCGAACCACGGCATCGATGTGGACTACAAAGGCAATGTCTGGATCGGTGGTAACGGCCGCGGTCAACAGGCGGCCCCGCTTCCCGGCGACGAAAGCAGGATGGGCGGCGGCACTGTTCATGACAGCATGGTGCTGAAGTTCACACAGACCGGCAAGTTTCTGATGCAGATCGGAAAACCCAACAAGGGCAAAGGCAGTAACGATCCGGAGAATCTGCGCCTGCCCGCGAAGACGCTGGTCGACCCTAAGACGAATGAGTTGTACGTCGCCGATGGCTATGGCAACCGCCGCGTAATTGTGTTTGACGCCGACACCGGCAAGTACAAACGGCACTGGGGCGCCTACGGTCACAAGCCCGACGATACGCAACTGCCGCCGTACAACCCCAGCGATCCACCGGCCCAGCAGTTCCGCACTCCAGTGCATGCCGTGGCGCTTGCCAACGATGGTCTGCTCTACGTGTGTGACCGGGTTAACGATCGAATCCAGGTCTTTAAGACAGACGGCACCTACGTGAAAGAGGCTTTCATCGCCAAGAGCACGCTGGGGGACGGCGCCACTTTCGATGTCGCTCTCTCAAAGGATCCCCAGCAGAAGTTTCTTTACGTGGCCGATGGTTCGAACATGAAGGTGCACGTCCTGCTCCGCGATACGCTCGAGGTCCTGACGAGTTTTGGTGACGGTGGACGACAGCCCGGACAGTTCTATGCGGTACACAGCATCGCCACCGATTCCAAAGGCAACGTGTTCACCACGGAAACTTACCGCGGGCAACGCGTCCAGAAGTTTCATTTCAAGGGACTCGCTGCCGTGGCGAAGAAAGACCAGGGTGTAGTGTGGCCAAAGTCCTCGACGAACTAAGGCCGCAAGTATCGATCCAGCCAAAGCCACGTCAACGAGTAAAACGTCTCTGAAGTTGTATGCGGCAGTAAGGGATCGTGCAGCAGCACCTTCACGCCTGCAATGCGATCGAACACGCTACGAATGGTAGCCGCCGGGCAGATTGTATCCAGGCCGCCGGAACTTACCAGCGCCGGTATTTTCAAATTGGCAACCAACTGCAGTGGATCGAAACGATCCAACGTGAGAAGGTGCGCTTCATCGTTGACATGGGCGTCGTCTAACAACTTCTTCAGCAATGCGCCTTCAGTACGCGCAGCCTGCCGCATGTCGCAAAGGAACGGGACGTGTGCCGCCACCGCTTTGAAGCGCGAATCTAGCGAAGCAACGGCCAGTGCGATACCGCCCCCCTGGCTGGTGCCTGCGATGGCGATCCGGTTCGCGTCGATGTCGCCTCGTGATACCAGATAGTCCACTCCGCGAATAACGTCTGCGTATGCACCCTGATAGTAAGCACCCTCCGGCTTATCAAGGCGCCAGGTGAGCTTATCAGGCCCATCGATTTTCCAAAGTTCCCTCGACGGACCTTGCGACCGCGGGAACACCTGCAAGATCGCGTAGCCGCGCCGGCACTCCTCAAGCATCAACCCTTGCTGGGTCTCTCCGTAACCGGGAACGGTGACGATGGCCGGCACCGGACGAGGCCGCTCCCCTCCCCTAACAGGCATCGCCAGATACGCGCGCACACGCACTGCGTCGAGCGAACGATAATCGACGCGGTACTTCTTGTACGGCAGCGGCTCACGAGTGTCCTCCACCGTGGCTTCAATCGGTTCAGCGGCAAGCCGCGCAAGTGTTGTCTTCCAGAACGATGCAACATTGTCCTGCGCCCTCGCCGTCAACGAGATGGCAAGCAGCACTACGAAGATGCGGCCAGAGTGAAGCACATTAACCCACTTCAGGAAAGATGGCCGGGCCTTTCATCCGGCTGGGATCGGTGAGTTCCACGTTCGGCGACATATATACGTAGATCAAGCCGCGGCGCGGGCGGTCGCTCTGGTTCGGTTCGCTGCGGTGAACCGTAAGGCAGTGATGCAACACCACGGAGCCACGCTTCACTTCCACCGCCCTTTCCGGCATGCCTGCCAGAAGCGGAGAATCTCGCAGCCCCAGCGAATTCCCCACGACCTGCGTAGGATCGTGCGGCAGAATCCCCACTTTGTGAGAACCTGCCACCATGCGCACGCAGCCATTCCCGATGGTGGAATCGTCCAGGGCGATCCAGGCGCTGATCAGTTCATATGGCGCGAACGGCCAGTAAGGCATGTCCTGATGACTCGGAACAACGGTGCCCACGCGGGCGGGCTTAGCAAACACCTGGCTTCCATAAAGCCGCAGCGGGTTTCCCAGAAGTTCACCCAGCACGGACGTCAATTTCGGATGCTTCGCAACATCCAGGAAAAACGGATTGTACAGATGCAGACGCAGCGCATTTCGCAACCGCGGTGGATTCGTATCCGGCTCCCAGATGAGATCGCGTTCCGGCATGTAGGAGACGCGTCCTTCGATCACGTTGTCCACCTCATCGGAAATAGGCGCGATCTCTTCTTCTGAATACAGCCGGTCCAGAATCACGTATCCATCTTCGCGAAAAGCAGCGGTACTCACAAAACCTCCTGCACGATTGGAATGGATCGCGCCGCAGCCAGATCCTTGCGTATGAAGAATAGATAGCCGCACAATACTACGCCCGCTGAAATCAAAATCAGAACCGAGACGCCAGCGAAAATACCGGCGAGGCCCGCCGTGGCTTTCAAGTAACCGGCGATAAGGATGCCGATTCCACCGGCCATGCAGTTGGCCGAATTCTGCAGCCCGACGGCAGTGGATCGAAGGTTCGCCGGCAACAGGTCGCAGACGATTGCGTTTTCATTCGACGCACCCAGCGCCCGCAGGAAAGCAAACGAGAAAAGGCAGGTACTGATGAATCCGTAAGAGGGCGATCCAAGAAATGCCAGCAGAAACGGAGTGGCCGCAAGATAGCAGATGGCCTGGAACAGCATGCGCCGTTCCAGATGCTTTCCGGCGATCCGGTCTGAAAGATATCCGCCCGCCATCACGCCGATAGTGGCTGCCATCTGAAGCATGAACGTCCCGGAAAAGCCAGCGCCGGTGAGGCTCATTTGAAACGTTTCGCGGAAGTAGAGCGGCAACCAGTTGAAGAACATCCAGATGCCAACCGCAATGAGAGTCGATTCGATCAGTACCACCAGATAGCTGCGGACCACCAGAATCTGCCTGATAGCTTGTCCAACCGAAAGACCCGTTTCGGCAGCGCGTCGCTCAGCCGGTGAAGTGACGTCGCAAAGCAGGAAGCGAGCAACAAAGGCAAGCGCCAATCCGGAACCGCCCAGCAAGAGAAAGCCTGTTCGCCAGCCGTAATGTTCGCCCAGATAACCGGCGAGCGCACCCCCCGCAACGAGTCCGAAGTTTAGCCCTGCCAAGTGTACGCCCATGGCAGTAGCGCGTGTTTCGGCGGAATGATGATCGGCGATCAACGCAATCGCCGCGGGCAGATAGGCACATTCGGCCAGCCCCAGCAACACCCGCGTCAGCAGTAATTGATTGATGTTGGCAACCAGGCCGGTGGCAATGGTAATCAAACTCCAGGCAACCAGACTGAAGATAACCATGTTACTTCGCGAGACGCGGTCGGCCAGTCTGCCCGCGAAGGGAGACCCGATTCCGTAAGTCCAAAGGAAGAACGATCCGATAGCCGCCAGGCCAACATCTGAAACGCCAAGCTCGCTGCGAAGAAGCGGAAACACCGCCGATATCGCAGTGCGGTCGGCATAGTTAAGGCAGGCGACGAAGAACAAAATCCCCACCACGTGCCAGCGCTTGCTATGCCCCGCGGACATGTTATCGGATGCCTATCTTCCCGAACTCCGCGAATGAATTCTTGAAGCCGTTCACCAGGAAGACGTGGTCCACCCCGGCAGTAATCATTCTCGCTCCGCGATCCAGCGCCTTCTGCGCGGCCGCGGGCGTGCCGGACGTTGTGCCCCACCACTTGCCGTGCTTCTTGGCGGCAGCGGCAACGCGCTCAATCGCCGCCGCCATAACGGGATGGTCGAATTGCAGCGGTACTCCCATGCTCAAGCTCAGATCTCCCGGACCGACAAAGAGCATATCGTAACCTGGTACCGAGGCGATCTCATCGATAGCCTCCACTGCTTCCTTATCTTCAATCTGCAGCGCAATAAATACCTCACGATTCGCGTGTTCCAGATGCGCCTTCGTGTCGGCGAGTCCGAAGTCCGCATCCGCGCCAACACCGTCCAGCCCTCTTTTTCCAAGTGGCGGAAAGCGCGTCCACTCCACCCACTGGCGGGCCTCTTCGGCACTGCGGCAGTGAGGAATCATCAGACCGTTCGCTCCGAATTCAAGGGCCTGCATCGGGCTCTGATAGCCAGTCTTACAAATGCGAACCATGAGGTCCATGCCGATTGCACGGCATGCGAGGGACAGAGGATCGATCTTATCGGCACTGTAGGAGCGGTGCTCCATGTCAAACCAGATCACGTCATAACCAATGCGGCCGATCACCTCTGTGAGCCACGGTTCAGCCACGCGACCGATGCCCGCAACCTTCACAAAATCACCGGCGCGCAGTTTGGCGAGTACTCTGCTGGAAGTCATAATATTCACCTAGCATAGACGCTGCCCGCGGGAAACGCCCCATCCGCGGCCCGCCAAATCCAACACACTGGATATGCCGCCAAGCAGCGGGTTCTTTTCCGTTCCATTGATGCTATTCTTTGCCTGTCCAGGGGGGAGAATTGTATGAATCGAAGGTTAGTTTGCCTCTCGTTTTTAGCCTATGCCAGCGCTATCGCCCAAACCAATAAAGCCACAATTACAGGTCTGGTCAAAGATCCGTCCGGAGCCGCAATTCCGGGCGTTAAAGTAGTGGCGACCAATTCCGGAACCAATCTTTCCAGTGAAACATCGTCCGGAAGTTCTGGTGGATATTCGATTCCCGCACTGAATCCAGGCGAGTACCGCATTGAGGCCGAAAGCGCCGGTTTCAAGAAAGCTGTTCTCACCAATGTAATTTTGCAGGTCAACCAACAGGCCCGAATCGATCTCATCCTTGAGGTCGGTCAGGTTACCGAAAGTGTCGACGTGCATGCGACGACACCTGCGATTGAAACGGAGAGCCCCATCATCGGCGGCGTAATTGCCCAATCGCGCATTGAATCGCTGCCGTTGAACGGCCGCAATTTTATGGAGCTGACCACGCTGACCGCCGGCATCACCGAAGGAGTCAGCAGTAACGCGAAGAACGTGTTGAGCAAAGGCTTTGCCCCTTCCGCCGCGGGAATGCCGGCCACGGAGAACAGTTATCAGCTGGACGGAATCGACAACAAAGAACCCGTCTATCATTCGTTCAACATCGCGCCGTCGGTTGATGCCATCGGCGAGTTCAAGATCCAGGTCGGGCAGTACTCGGCCGAATTCGGATCCGGCGGCGGAGCCGTAATCAACGTAGTAACGAAGTCCGGCACTAATGAGTTGCATGGGACCGTGTTCGAATTCTTGCGCAACGACAAGCTGGACGCGCGGAATTTCTTTTCCGCCAAGAAGCCGCCGCTTCGCCTGAATCAATTCGGCGGCTACGCTGGCGGGCCCGTCATCAAGAACCGGACATTCATTTTTGGCGGCTACGAGGGTTCGCGCGAACGCCGCGGCATCACGCTAAGCCAGACTGTTCCCTCAGCGGACCAGCGCACCGGGAATCTAGCATCCTTCAACAAGACGATTCGAGATCCGCTCAATGCCGGAACCCCGTTCCCCGGTGGAGTAATTCCTACCAGCCGTCTGGACCCAATCTCACAGAACATTTTGAAGTACTATCCGCTGCCGAACGGAGGTATCGGCGCCAGCAACTACGCTGTTTCCCCTTCCAGACTTGTAGATCAAGACAACTGGCTGGTGCGAGCCGATCACAGGCTCTCAGACAATAACGACCTGATGGGCCGCTATGCTCGCCAATCTTTCGACCGGTATACGCCAGGCGCATTTCCAGACGCCGGAGGACTCAGCGTCCCGCAGACATTCGAAAACACTGGTATCGGACTCACCACCCGAGTGACGCCCACGCTCATTAGCGAATTCCGTTTCGGCTTCAGCCGCTTGATCAGCACCAGTGTCGGGCAGAACTTCTATAAGCCTGTTATGAAGCAGTTGGGGTTGAATTTCCAGGGGCAGGCAAGCGCCGATCAGCTCAATGGATACCCTGAAAGCATCGTGCTTTCGAGTACGTCCATCTCCACCTATGCCGAAGGGCTTCCCCGAATTCAAAAGTCTCAGGTCTACCAATTCACCGAGGGCGTAACGTGGGCGCACAATAACCACACATTCAAGTTCGGCGCCGATGTGAGACGTTCCCGCGCGCATGAGTTGCTGGCGAACTACGTGCGCCGCGGCTTCACGTTCAGCGGCCAGTATAGCGGTGATGGATTTGCCGACTTTCTGTTAGGATACCCCAGCGCACTGAATGTCGGCCTCGATCTAAGTCCCCAATTTGACTACGGCGATTACAAGTTGGGATTCTATGGGGCCGACGATTGGAAGGTTTCCTCAAAGCTGACTCTCAATCTTGGCTTGCGCTATGAGTACGTAACGCCAGCCAGAGAAGACGGCGGCTTCACACCGATGTTCGATACCGCGCTGGCTGGACTGCGCTTCCCGAAACAGAATACCGCCGCAAAGGACTTCTATACCCGGTTGCGCCCCGATCTTCCTTACGGGTTTCTGGACCGCGAGACGTTGTTCAAACCAGACACCAATAACCTGGCGCCGCGGTTTGGATTTGCATACAAGCCGTTCGGCAACACGAACACAGTGGTTCGCGGCGGTTACGGATGGTTCTACTCGCAGACCGTCGGATTGAATATCGCCAACAATGCATTCAGCGCGCCTCCGGGATCACAGCTGGTGATGCTCTCGGGAAATACTACAACGCCCGATCTCCGTTACTCCGGAAAGACCGGCTTGTCTCCGGCGGATTATTTTAAGAGCCTCACGTTTGGTTTGATCACCGGGTCGGAATCCAAACTGCTGAACGGCTATACGCAGCAATATAGCTTGAGCGTTGGGCATGAATTCGGCAAGAGCTTCACGCTGGAAACGCAGTATCTGGGATCGAAAGGCACTCACCTCGAAACCTTCCGCGACTTCAACAACACCAACACCCCGAAGCCGGGAGCACTCGCCAGCAACGTTCCGTTTCCGCAGTGGGGGCGGTTGCTCGGCTTCGTTTCCGGTGCAACATCCAACTACAACGCATTGCTCATCACTGCGGAGAAACGCTTCGGCGAGGGGTTGGCGTTCAAGGGGTCTTACACCTGGGCGAAAGCGCTGGGCGGCGGAGGCGGCCGGCAAAGTGGCGGAGCAAATGGCAATCCGCAGAACCCGCAAAACATGTCGCTCGAGAACGGCAGAACTTCCGATGACATGCGGCATAGGGTGTCCATCAACTACGTTTATGAGTTGCCCTTCGGACCGGGGAAACGCTTCGCGGGTAGTACGCAAGGCGTCGCCGGTAAGCTGGCCGGAGGATGGAAATTAAGTGGCGTCACGTCAGTTCGCTCTGGCCTGCCGTTGAATCCTGGCGTCAACAACGCCAACTGCAATTCGGCGTTTCAGCAAACCTGCCGGGCCGACCTGCTTGGCGCCAACTTCGGTTTCCTGAGCGGCAGTGGTGTGGATACTCCCCGCTGGAGCCGAGCCGCTTTCGACTATCCACTCAACACTGCCGCGCACCCGGCGCAACCGCCGCGTTTCGGCTCCGCCGGCTCCAACATTCTGGACGGGAACATCATCAACAATTGGGATCTCTCCATCATGAAGAGCACCCAACTTGCCGAGCGCAAATCGCTGGAGTTCCGCTTTGAGATGTTCAACGTGTGGAATCACGCCAGCTTCGGAAATCCGAATGCGAGTGTCGACAGTACGCAATTCGGCAGGACCACTTCGACCGCGACGGACCCGCGGGATATTCAGATCGCGCTGAAGCTTTATTTCTAGCCGGCCCGCCGGAAGTAAAATTGAAAGTTGCTATTGAAACCTCTTTGCCTCCTTGTCTTAGCCTCTTGCGTGGTGTGCGCTGAAGATGCGCGAACCGTGGCAGACAGGGCTATCGCGCTACTGCAAGAGGGCAAAACCACTGAGGCAATCCAGTTATTTGAGAAAGCGCTTGCCGCAAATCCGCAATCCACGGACGCGCGGTTCAACCTGGCACTGGTCTATTTCCATAACCGGCAGTTCGACGAAAGTATTCGCGTCATCACGGTATCCAAACGGCTGCGTGCGGAAGATTACGCGCTGCTGGGCGCCAGCCAACGGGCTATGGGGCACTTCGATACCGCCGCCACAAACATGCGCCGGGCCGTGGCGATGCAACCTGGCAATTCCGATTTCGCCTACGACCTGGCGCTCACGCAGATTGACGCGGGCAAGGCCGCGGAAGCGATCCGCGTGCTGGAAGCCGCAACGGCGAAACCGCAACCCAAGGCGAAGGTGTTCGGCGCGCTGGGCATGGCTTACTACATGAACGGAAATCTGCTACGCGCCGAACAAGCCTACGCCAAGGCAATTCAAATGGAGCCCACCGCGGCCGACCTGCATGCTTCGCTCGGCGACGTATGGTTTGGATCGGGAGATTTCCAAAAGGCCGCCGCGGAATACCGCGAGGCCACCCGGCTCGACCCCGCGAATCCCGGGTATCACAACAAAGCCGGCCGTAATCTGTTGCGCATGGACCAGACTACCGCGGCGGCCGCGGAGTTTGAAGACGCCCTAGCGGCCGATCCCCGCCATGCGGATTCACTATTCAATCTTGGCAAGATCGCAAGCGCCGCAGGGAATACCAAGGAAGCCGTATCGCTGCTGGAACGTGCGGTGGCGTCAGACCCGAAGAATGCCGAAGCCCACTACCAGTTGAGTCTTGGATATCAGCGGCTGAGTGATGGGGTCAAGGCCGCTGAAACCATGCAACGCTTTCGGGAATTGAAAGGCCGACAATGATTGCCGCGCCCGGGTCCAACAGTCTGGACTCGTTGAACGATTCGCACCGCGCCGGGCATCGATCGGCGATACACTGAACGGACAATGGCAAGACAAATCATGAAAGCTTTGATCGTCCTACTACTTTTCTGTACCGCCATGAAACCGTCCACGGTTGTGGAAGGAACCGGATACTTTCCGGTGATGATCAAGCTGAAGAACGGCGACGCTCTCAGCGTGTTCCGCGGCGGCGCGCCTCACATCGGCGTGAAGGGGCGGCTCGATCTGGTTCGTAGCAAAGATGGCGGGAAGACTTGGTCCGCACCGTGGACGGCGGTGGACGGAGAGTTCGACGACCGCAATCCGGCGCTGGGCCAACTGAAAGGCGGAACGATCCTGCTCGCGTACTCGATTGCCAGCAACTATGATGCGACCGGGCTGAAGTTTAACGGCGGACGCAAGGACCGCGTGTTCGACGGCGTATACCTGACCCGTTCCAAGGACGACGGCAAGACGTGGACCAAGCCCGAGAGGAGCGAGCCGATACACAAGTTCTATGAAGGCCGCGGGGTGGTATCCCCGTACGGAAAGATCGTGCAGATGAAAGATGGAACGGTGCTGATGGCTGTCTACTTTGAATTTTGGGTGGACATGGCGCATGAGAGTTATCTATTCCAATCGCACGACGGCGGCGTGACGTGGGGCGAGCCGTCTCTGATGGGCAGGCACTATAACGAGACAGGTATCACGGTGCTGCCGAACGGCGACATACTTGCCGCAGTGCGTTCCGAGAAGGGCGCGCACCTTGCAATCACCCGCTCCGGCGATAAAGGCAAAACGTTCAGCGCTCCCGAACAGTTGACGACAGACATGGAACATCCCGCCGATCTCATCGTCCTAAAAGACGGGCGGGTTCTGCTGACTTTCGGAGAACGCAATGCGCCGCGCGGTGTCCATGCAATGCTGAGCAAAGACGGCGGGAAGACTTGGGACAAGACGAACCAGATTGTACTAGCCGCTGAAGCACCCAACGTTGACTGCGGCTATCCGAGTTCAATTGAGCTCTCCAATGGCGACATACTAACCATCTACTACCAGGTGGACGACGCCAAGAATGCGCCCGCCAGCGCGAAGGCCAAGTCGATCGTGTGGAAGGCGCCGCGGTGAAGCAATGCATTCGCCACTTCTTGTCAGCCTTCTCTGCTTAGCCGCAATGCCTCCAATCATCTGGAATGAGAGACAGCCCATGCTTCGCCCCGAGGCCGGTGGAGCTGCGGGATTCACCGGCGGAGAACTGGTAATCGCCGGCGGAACAGCTTGGGATGGCGAGACGAAAGTATTTTTGAAAGACGTGCAGATCTACAATCCCGCTCGCGATGCCTGGCGGCCCGGCGCGTCGCTTCCGGTCGCCCTGGCATACGGCCCGTTTGTCCACTCCGGCAACGATCTCGAAGTTTTCGGCGGTACAGACGGCAAGCAGGTGCATCGTGAATCTTGGAAGCTCAACGCCACAAAGACAACTTGGGAATCTACTGGAAAGGCCCCGGAGGATGTCCTGTTAGGCGCAGCGGCGCGATCCGGCGGCGATGTGTTCTTGCTGGGAGGCTGCCCGGATGCGGCAGATCTCACTCGTTGCTCCGATGCAGTGTGGCGGCGCGGAAGCGGTGGATGGCATCGCGTTTCAACGCTTCCCGGCGGACCGATGGCGCTGTCGGCTATCGCTGCGGTGGGCGGGCAGATTTATGTATTCGGCGGTTGCTCCATGCCCGGCGCCGGGCATGTGCTGAACCACGCGCAGGCCTATCGTTACGATCCTCGAAAGAATACCTGGACTACACTGCACAGTCTTCCCTCCGCCACCCGTGGCCTCTCCGCCGTTGCGGCGGACGATCGCCACATCTACTTGCTGGGCGGATATGGAATTACATTCAGTGCCCAGGTGTTGGTGTACGATACCCAGTCCGATACCTATCAACACTCGGCTCCGCTACCGGCGCGGCTGATGGCGACAGTGTTTGTTCGAGATGGGCGCACACTCTACGGCGCGGGCGGAGAGGACCGGCCGAAGGGCCGCTCTGCGCGCCTGGTGGTAGGAGAGCTGGCGAAGTGAAACAGGTCATTTTGCATGGTGCCGGGGATCTGCGGCTTGAAGACCGTCCTCTCGATTTAGATGGGTTGAAAGCGGACCAGGTCTATGTGGAGACTGAAGTAACGGCCCTATCCACCGGGACAGATCTGGGAAATTATCTGGGCAATTCGACTGACGTGCCGGGCGCGCCCGGCTATCCGCGGGGCGTAGGCTATTCGAACGTCGGGATTGTGAGGAAGGCCGGTAGCTCCGTCTTGCAACTGGCGGTTGGGCAGCGCGTGTTCTCCTTGAAGCCGCACCAGTCGGCGTACATCGCGCAAGCCACGGATCTTTTAGTCCCGGTGCCCGATGGCGTGGAACCCGAACAGGCATCGCTTGCCTACCTCACTCAATTGGGGATGGCTGCAATGCGGCAGGCGAACTATCAAGCCGGCGAATCCGTTGCGGTCGTGGGCCTCGGCGTCATCGGACTCGGCGCCATCGCCATCGCGCGAGCCATGGGAGCGACGGCCATTGGTGTCGCCAACTCGCAACTGCGTGCGAACGCAGCATTCAAGGTGGGTGCGCATCGAGTCCACGTGATGGGGGAGAGCGCCCCCCCGCGCGATGTGGATCTGGTAATTCTGACAGCGAATCCATGGGCCGCCTACCGCGCTTCGGTAGATATGGCGCGGTATGGCGGACGGGTAAGCATCCTCGGTTTTCCAGGCCGTGGAGAAGCCGCCCCGGAATTCAACCCTCTCGATCCGCAATGGTTTTACGGCAAGCAACTCAGTCTAATTGGCGCGGGCTATTCACCCCGCAACGAATGCACTCCCGCGGAGATCCGCTTCAATCTCCGGCGAAACCTGGAATATATCTTCGCTTTGATGGCTGCCGGATCGTTGAATCTCGAATCCGTAATTTCGCATCGCTTCCCCGCCCCGCGGATGCGGGAAGCATATGAACTAGCCAAGCAGCATTCGAAGGAACTGGTGGCCGCCGTTTTCGATTGGCGCACTTTATGAAATACACGCGGCTTGGACGAACAGGCTTCGAGGTATCTAAAATTTCGCTGGGCACGGTCGAGATCGGGATGGACTACGGCATCGCGGCGTCGCGGCCCGATGAATCCGAGGCAGCGCGGTTGCTTCATCGAGCGCTCGATCTGGGCATCAACTTCATTGATACCGCGCGGGCATACGGAGACGCTGAGGCCCTCATTGGACGAGCCATCGCGGAGCGCCGCAAGGAGTTTGTACTGGTTTCGAAAGTGCCTCCCTTCGAGGGAGACGCGCTGGGAAGCCGTGTGCGCGATTCGGTTCACCAAAGTCTGCGGTTGCTGCGGACCGGCTTCATTGACGTACTGATGATCCATAGCGCTCCGCTTGCGGTGATTCAACGGGGTGACGTGTTGAGCGTGCTACAAGAACTGAAATGCGAAGGCACAATCCGTTCCATTGGCGCCAGCGTCTACGGCGAGGAGACGGCGCTGGCCGCCATTGATGCCGGCGGATACGACTGCCTGCAGATTGCCTACAGTGTGCTCGACCGCCGCCCTGAATCGCGCTTGTTCGCGGCCGCCGAAGCAGCGGATGTGGGATTGGTGGCCCGTTCCGTTCTGCTGAGGGGAGCACTGACGGACCGCTGCCGCCATTTGCCGGAAGCCCTCTCGGACTTGAAAGCCAAAGTGGAGCGCATGGCGCAACTGGCCGGCGGCACGGCTACTCTTCCGGAATTCGCCTATCGATACGTGCTTAGCCAGACGCGCCTGCACAGCGCGCTCGTCGGCGCCTGTAGTGTTGAGGAACTCGAAGCCGCTGTGCGTTTCGAAGAGACGGGCGCACTCTCGCCGCAAGTGATTGCGGATGTCCAGGGTATCCCAATGCCCGATCCGTTCTATCTGAATCCGGGCAACTGGCCCGCAAATTGACCTCTATGCGATTCGTTCCGATTATGCTTCTGGCTTTCTCGTCCGCGTTTGCCGCGGACGTCGCCCAACGCGTCGAAGGTTTCGCGTCGGTCATCAATTCGCCCTCCGCCAACAGTCGTCCGGGAACACCGCTTGCGGATTTCCGAGGCCCTGCACGCGGTCACATGACGCCACCATGGTGGACCACCGGCGGCAAGAAGTTGCAGTGGAAGACAGCAGCAGTGCCGGAGAAGAAGGTAACCGAGTTTTCCTTCGTGGGGGCAAGCGCGGTGGTTCCGGCGGAATTCTCGCGTGGACCGATGGCTCGCTTATTACTGAACGGGAAGACGCCGGTTACGTTTGAGATCGGCCAGACACGGGACCGTGTGTGGAAAGAGAACGGCCTTGAGCTCCGCTACGAATCGCGGCGTTCGGAGTTCCCGTTCGGCGCGGCACAGCGGCAATTCTTTCTTAACGGAGACAGCGGGATATACCATCTCACAGTACCGGCGGCGTTGATCACGGCTGGCCAATCGGCAACACTCGAAGTGGAGTTGCTTCCATTCCCCGCATGGCCGAACGGCTGGTTCACCGTGAAGAATCGCACCGATACGCTTACCGAGAACGAGCAAACTCTCACTGAGCAGGTGAAGCAATTACAGCGCGACGTCACGCGGTTAGGCGAGTTGACACAGGTGCTGGCGGCGAATCAATACAGCCAACTGCTGGAGCCGCGAGAGATGCAACACAGCGTCATCTATACCAACGGGTGGCGGCATTTGCACCCGGCGGATTTGATCCGGCTGCAAAACGGCGAACTGCTTGTCACCGCGCGCGAGGCTACTGAACATATCGCAAGTGATGGCGACATCATCATGCTGCGGTCCAAGGACGAAGGCAAGACGTGGGGCGAGAAGCAGGTGATCGCCAACATCAAGAGCCTGGACGAGCGCGAAGCGTGCGGGCTTCAGCTTAAGGACGGCACCATCTTGGTGGCCGTCTTCTACAACAACCTCTATCGCGAAGACGGCGAATATGAGTGGCAATGGGCCACGAAGGTGAACTTCAACGACGGAAAGCGCCACCTGGGCACGTACATCATCACATCCAAGGACAACGGCAGAACATGGTCGCAGCCGAACTTTATCGAAACCAAGGGCATGCCGTTCACCGATATGGAAGGTCCGGCCGATGCGCCCATCGAAATGCCCGATGGCAGTATTTTAATGCCTGTAATGGGCTACAACGTTCGCGGCGACATCACTAATCAGGCTGCGGTTCTGTTGCGGTCCGCCGACAAGGGAAAGACCTGGACGCACTTCTCGACGATGGCCGAGGATCCCGGCGGCAAGCTGGGCACGTTCCAGGAGCCAGCCATCGTCCGTACAAGAACAGGGAGAATTGTTGCGGCCATCCGCAATCGCGGCCCGGCCGAAGCCATCTGGACGACTTACTCCGACGACAATGGGAAAACGTGGGATCCCGTGAAAGCATCGCCGATGATCGGCCACCCGGCTGATCTGATGCAGCTTGCCGATGGGCGGCTGCTTTGCACTTACGGCCTGCGCTCGGGAATCCATTCCGACCCCGGCGGCATCCGGGCCACGTTCAGCGAAGATAACGGCGAGACCTGGCGGATCGAGAAGGAAGTCCGCATCCGCAAGGATTTTCTCAACATCGATATCGGATATCCGGAGTCGATGCAGATGTCGGACGGGCGAATTCTGACGGTGTACTACTTCAATATGTTTGGCCGCTACTTCCTGGGTCAGACGATCTGGAAGCCATGATGAGATATCACCAGTGCATCCTGATCAGTTGCGAGCTTCCCTGGGACGACAAAGAACATTTGATGGAGCAATTGTTCCGCGAGGAAATCCGCCACACGCTTTCTCTTGGCTTCAATAATCTTTACATCATGGGAACGGCTGGAGAGGGATACGCCGTCGACACCCCCACATTTCAGCGCGCCGTGGAGATCTTCCACGAAGAGACGCGCGGGGAGGGCGTCTTCCCGCAAGTCGGCGTGATCGGACTCTCTACCGCTACTGTGCGCGAACGAATCGCCTTCGCGTACAGTTTGGGCCTCCGCATGTTTCAGATCTCGTTGCCGAGCTGGGGCGCGCTGAATGACCGGGAAGTACTGCGCTTCTTTCAGGATGTCTGCGGAACATTCCCGGATGCGAAGTTTCTGCACTACAACCTGCTGCGCACCAAACGCCTGTTGACGGGGCAGGACTACCGGCGCATCGCGGATGTAGTGCCGAATCTGGTGGCAACGAAGAACACCGGAACAACCGTCAGCTCAACAGCGGAACTGCTCCGTTTCACGCCGCAGATCCAGCACTTCCTTGGTGAAACGATGTTCCCGACCGGTTGCTTGTATGGCACTTGTTCGCTGCTGAGTTCGTTCGGACCAATGATTCCATCCCGCACAAAGCAGTTCTTCGAATACGGGACGACGGGGCAGATTGAGAAGCTGTTCCGGTTCCAGAAGGACTACCTCACGATGGTGGAGGACGTGATTGCCCCCATGCGCAGGCAGGCGCTGATCGACGGCGCCTACGACAAGGTGTTGGTGCGCCTGGGCGGCCTGGGGATGCCGCTCCGATTGCTCTCGCCGTACGAGACATTCTCAGAAGAAGTATATGAAGAGTGCCGGCAAATCCTTCACGCGAAATATTCGGACTGGCTGAAATGAAGATCACCGATGTTCGCTGTATTCTACTCACCGGTCCTTGCACAAATGACCGCTACCTAAGAGAAGCTCGCGGACGGCGAAGCGCGGCGTTCATTGAAATTCTTACCGATACTGAACTTGTAGGCCTTGGGGAAACCTATGCCGGGTACTTTTGCCCTGAGGCCGTTCCGGCTATCGTCGATTTCTTCCGCCCGATTCTGTTGGGCCAGACTCCGGACGATGTGAATGAGCTTTGGGAACGGATGTACCGTTGCGGTAAATTTTGGTGCCGGGTGGGGCTAGGCGCGTCGGTGCTGAACGGAATCGATGCGGCGCTTTGGGATCTGAAGGGCAAGATGCTGGGGCTTCCGGTTTTCCAGTTGCTGGGCGGCCTGCAACACGACAAGCTGCCCGGGTATGCAACTGGCGGCCCGAGCAATTATCCCAAGGACCGTCTGGCCGGGAAGATCGACTACTATCGTTCGCTTGGCTTTCACGGCATGAAACTGGGCGCGGGCTCCTACTCACCGGAGGGCGGATGGATTCTGGCTTCAGATGCCGCCGAGGCCGCGGACTTCGAAGCGGACAAAATGGAGTTTGTCCGCGCTCATGCCGGGGCGGATCTGAAAGTGATGCTGGATGCCCACATGGATAACCGGCCCGTGGGCGGCTGGGATTTGAACGCGGCTATCGCAGTGGCCAAGGCGCTGCAGCCCTACGATTTGTTCTTCCTGGAAGAAGCTCTTCCGTATACAGACCCGTGGGGATACGCGGAATTGGCCAAGGCTACTACGGTTCCCATCGCTGGCGGAGAGTGCCTCACTGCGGCGTACGAGTGGCGGGTCTTTGCCGATCGCGATTGCTTTGATATCGGGCAACCCGATGCGTCGTTCACCGGTGGCTTGGGAGAATTCATGAAGGTGGCAGCCATGCTGCAAGCGCGCGGCCGAGGCATCGCCACTCACGCATGGGGTGCGGGCGGGTCCATGATGCAGAACATCCATTGCGGCTTCGCAGCTCCGAATACGCAGATCCTGGAGATTGCTCCGGACTACGCGGGCTTGCACTTGGAAGTGATTGGGGATTCGTTCGTGATGAAAGACGGCTTCGTGTTGCCGCCACAGAAACCCGGCCTCGGCATCGTACTCACTGACGAAACGAAGAATCGTTATCCGTTCGTGGCAGGAAGTGGCGAGTTCAACAGCGTGCCCGGTAAGATACTGCGAGGATGATACGCCGCGAATCTTAATCGACATGCAGGTGGATGAGCCGCGCTTTGCCCAGTTGCGGGCGCAGCCGGGAATGGTTATCGATGTAGTGCCGGCAGAGGACTGGCACGCGAGTTGCCGCCGGAGTTGCTGCAAGAAGCTGAGTACTGCTTTGGCACTTTCCCGCCCACCAACTTCAGCGAGATGCGAAAGCTGCGGTGGATGCAGATAGCCTCAGCGGGGTATGCGCAATTGTTCGGGCTCGGATTTGTGGAACGCGGAATCCGCGCTACCAATGCGCGCGGCTGTTTCGATGTGCCAATAGCCGAATGGAATGCCGCCATGATGGTGAACCTGGCGCGGGATATGCGGCAGATGATTCGCAACCAGGACGCCGGAGTCTGGGATCGGGGCGCACGGTTTCAAAGGGAGATCCGCGGGCTCACCGTAGGGCTTTGGGGTTACGGAGGGATCGGCCGCGAGACCGCTCGGGTGTCGAAAGCCATGGGCATGCAAGTACATGTCCTTTCGCGGAACGGCGTGGAACCGGCGGCGAATGTGTATTCCGTGCCGGGCACCGGGGATGCGGCCGGCGCCCTTCCAGACCGGGTGTTTCTAAAAGGGCAGGAGTTGGAGTTCTTGAGCGGACTCGATTTCCTGATTTTGGCAATGCCGTTGACGCCGAGCACCGAGGGGATCGTGGGAGAACGCGAACTTCGGGCGCTTCGCCCTTCGGCGTATCTACTGAACCCGTCGCGCGGGCCGCTAATCCAGCAGGAAGCTCTGCTCTCGGCATTGCACCAAGGTTGGATTGCGGGCGCGGCTATAGATACCCACTATCAATATCCGCTTCCGCCGGAGCATCCGTTGTGGCGGTTTCCAAACGCGATTCTAACGCCGCATATTTCCGGTTCCAGTCTGAGCCCACACTTCCGCGAACGGACCTGGGAGATATTTCTGGAGAACGTCCGGCGGATAGAAGCTGGCGAGCCCTTGCTGAACGAACTCACGCAAGCGCAGCTTTCAGGCGCCTAACGATCGCAAGGCGGTGCGGGCAGTTTCATGGCCGGCATCTTCGCCATTTCGGTTCCGGGAGGCACGATGGGGAGAATCATCTCGTTACTTCCGCCCGGGGGCTTCATTTCGTTCAGGCGCACGGAACATGGCCCGGATGGCCGCGGTTGTGCGAGGAGCAGTCTTTCCGCGACCGGCCTGACTGTTCCACTGCGCATTCTCTGGACTATGTCCTTCACGGCACGATCTACCGCTGGGTTCACGGCCGGTATTGCGGCGCGAATCGTTCCCAAGATCAAGAGAATCGGCAAGAGATGTTTCATTCGATTAATTTACGAGGCCCGGTGGGCGGCGGCGATATCCCAATCCGGCTCTGACTCGGCCAGCGCCAGAGCGACGCCTGCGGCGGTGGACTTGGTTTCGCGGACTAGCAGGTCGAAGCTGGACGCGTTCAATTCGGCTGAGGGGCCGGCAATGCTGACGGCCGCGATCGCGCGGCCGGCGGGATTCAGAACGGGAACGCCAATGCAGCACAATCCCAGTTCGTCTTCTTCGTCATCCAACGCGCATCCCAGCTTCACCACTTTCGCCAGTTCCTCACGCAGTTTCTTGGGCGTAGATATGGTGTTCTCGTTGTGGCGCGGCAGGCCGTGTTCGCGAATTATACTTTCCAATTCCGGTTCGTCAAGATAGGCGATCAGTGCCTTTCCCAGACCGGTGCAGTGAACGTCCATGCGCTTGCCGATCCAGGTCGCCATGCGGACTCCCTGGGGCGGATCGCACTTGGCGATTAGTACGGCTTCGTGGTCTTTCAAAATCGCCATGTGCACCGTCATCTGCGTCCGGCGCATCAAGTGGTGAAGATACGGCGTGGCCTGCTGGCGGAGGCTGAGCCCGCTGATGGCCATATTCGATAACTGCACCAGCTTCAGGCCGAACATATAGCGGCTGGTTCGTTCATTGCGTTGCAGGTATCCGCGGCGTTCCAGGGTGACCAACAGATAATGCACACTGCTACGGGGAAGCTTGGATTGCTCCACGAGTTCGGGCAGAGTAAGACCGGCTCGGGAGCGAGCCAGTATTTCGAGGATCGACAGAGCGCGGTCGAGCGCCGGCACCGTCTGGGTCTTGATGGCTGTCATCTGACTTCTCCTTTATCCTGCGGTTACTGCCGGCAGCACCACTCCTCCGTCCACGCGCAGGCAACTGCCGGTTACATACGCGGACTCTTCGGAAACCAGGAAACGGACTGCGGCGGCGATCTCTTCCGGCCGGCCCAGTCTGCCCAGCGGCAGTTTGCTACCCTCATCACGGAGTTGCGCTTCGGTGTAGAAGGCGCGCTCGCCGGGCGTGTCCGTCCAACCGGGTTCGACGATATTGACACGGACGCGGTACGGCGCCAACTCGGCGGCCCAGGTGCGCGCCATGTGATTTATGGCTGCCTTGGCTCCGTTATAGGCGGTACTATTCGGGAACGGTCGGTCCGCGTGGACCGAGCTGATCATCGTGATCGATCCCGAACCTTGCTTGACCATCTGCCGCGCCGCCAACTGGCTGCAATGAAACACACCCCATAGAGACGCGTTCCAAACCTTTTCTACGTCAGCCACTTCCAGATCGATCAACGGCTTCCGTATATTGACAGCGGCATTGTTTACCAAAATGTCGAGATTGCCAAAATCCGCGATCACCTTCTCGAAAAGCTGCTCCACCTGGGAACGATCCCCGACATCGGCCTGAACGAAGAGACCGCGCTGTCCGGTCTTCTCAATTGCGGCCAACGTGCCAGCTGCTGTTTCTGGACCAGTGATATCGCAGAAGGCAACGTGCGCTCCGCTCCGAGCCAGTTCGATGGCGACGGCCTGCCCGATGCCCCGAGCCCCGCCCGTTACCAGCGCGCATTTGCCTGCGAGAGACATGGTGATTAGTGAAAGCGAACGCACTCCTCGGCGGTCCTGGAAGATTCACCAGAGAGAAACTCGACGTAACACTGGTGCTGCGCCTCTAGTAATTGAGGCGTTAGATCCGGGCGCGACACCTTGAATGCCGATCCGTAAGCAAAATAAGGGACCAGCAAATTCCGCAGGCTTGCCATCAACCTGGCATTTCCACTCTTCTTCCAGATCAGCTCGTGAAACTCCACATCGAACTGGGTGCACTCGATGAACTTGCCCTTGACGTACGCATTGATCATTCGATCTTTGAGTCCGGTCAACTGCTCCAACGCGGCTTGATCCATGGCGGGCCTGGCCAATTCCAACGCCAATGTCTCCAGCGGCAAACGGATCTGTCGCACTTCCTTGCGGTCTTCCTCGGTGAGGTTGACGACGGAGAAACCGTAGTTCTGAGAATGCGAGACCAGCCCTTCCTGGGCCAGAACAAGCAATGCCTCACGGACCGGCCCGCGGCTGACGTTCATCTCCGCGGCGAGCGCCACTTCCGAAAGAGCCTGCCCCGGGCTGAAGCGGCCGGCAAGCAGCGCACGGCGGATTGCCTCGCTCACGTTGTGGCGAATGGAAACTGGTTTCAGCTGCGGAAGGGCGTTCATCGCTTCAATGAAAGCAATGTTACGGGAAGACGCCGATTGTGTCAACAATAAACTGTCTACAGTTTTACCGGACCTTTCCGCGGCCAGCTACCTGCCACGCGCCTTCCACGATTCCGTTGCGATGGAATTGCAACTGGTCGTGCAGGTTCACGCAGGCACATACATGGTTAGGAATGATGGTGAGACGGTCGCCCACTTTTGGCGAATAGCCAGAGTCGCCGAGCTCGAGGGTTCCGTGTTCTTCCGACATGGTGACGAACTCCACCTCAGGATGCTCGATTACCAAGCCATACCCGTTCTTTGTGCCGGAGATCCAGCGGTCGCTGGAAAACGTCTTTGATCCGCCGTCGATTACCGCGCGCCCGGGGACCGCCGTGCTTACTACCGTGACCAACACGCGCAGGGCAACGTCGGCCAGTGTGCAGGCGCCGACGCCTAATGTGTTCCGGTCGTTGAAGACATAAGTGCCTGGCCGGATTTCGGTAAGCTGGCTGGCGAAATGGCTGCTGCGCGCGGCCGGTGTGCTGCCGGCGCTGACAATCTCACATGCAAAACCACTGCGGCGGAGACGATCTATGACCGCTTGGAATTGCGCTCCGAGCTCCGTCACCGGGGCGGCCTGATGCGCGGGTTCGTCCCAGATGTGGCCGGAATAGGTGGTGATGCCGGCGAACGATACATTCGGCAGCTTGGCGATTTCCTGCGCCAGAGCCTCGACCGCATCGGGCGTCTGCACACCGCAACGGCGCATACCGGAATCGAACTCGACCAGCAAACGAATGGTGGAACCAGCCCTGACAGCGGCTTGCGATATCGCCTCCGCGGTGATGGGGGAATCTATCGCCAGGATGATTTTTCTCTCGTGCGCTAGAGTGGCGAGGCGGTCGAGCTTGCTAGTGCCGAAAACCGGATAGTGCACCAGGATATCGTCGAGGCCGCCCTGGGACATCACCTCCGCCTCACCGGGCTTGGCCACAGTGATGCCACGGCTGCCCGCTTCCACCTGCATGCGGGCGATGGCGGGAATCTTGTGCGTCTTGGTGTGCGGACGCAGTCCAAAACCGTGACTCTGGCAATACGCGGCCATCGAACGGATGTTGGATTGCATCGCGTCCAGGTCAACGACGATTGCGGGTGTTTCGAGTTCTTGAATATGCATAGTTTAGTTTTGCAACCCTCCACGGAACACCAGCTTAACGCCTTCGGGAGCCAGTTCCGGATTTTCATACGTGGCCTTGCCTTCGATCTGTTCCGGGTGGAACAGCACTACGTCGGCTGCGTAGCCTTTGGCCAGCAGTCCGCGATCTTTCATGCCGAACCGTTTCGCGGCCTTCCCGGTGATCTTGTGGATCGCTTGGGGCAGGGAAAGCCAACCTCGCTCCCGGACGATTTCTCCCAGCAGACAGGGGAACGTCCCGTAGAGCCGTGGATGGGGCCGGCCCTTTACGTAGAAGCCGTCGCTAATGACGGTGCAGAGAGGATGGGTGAGGAGTTTGCGCAGATTCTCCGCGCTCTGGTTGAACGACAGAATATTGATGATGCCTTTCTCTTTTATCAGCAGGTCCAGCGCGGTATCGATTCCGGTGGTTCCGCGTTCTTCGGCTAAGGCGGCAAAGCTCATGCCTACCAGATGCCGATTTCGTTCAGACCCGACGGAGGCGATGAAAATATCGGACCACTGCTGCGCCATCTGGTCCGTGGTGATTTGTGCTATCGCCTTGCGGTCTTCCGTGCTGCTCAAGAGTTGAAGCATATGGGGAATACCGCCATCCATGGCGCTTTGCGGAAGCAGTTGTGTTAGCACGGTGCTGCCGGCAAGGTATGGATAGCTATCGAATTCGACGTTGATGCCCGCTATTCTGGCTTCTTCGAGAAGCTCCAACGCCCTGGCCTGCTTCTGCCAATTGGCCCTGCCTACGGCCTGCAAATGGGAAATCTGTAAGCGGCAACCGCTTTCGCGCGCCAGTGCGATTTGCTCTTCCACCGATTCCAGAAGATGATGCGAGTAGCTGCGCATGTGGGTGGCGTAGACCTTGCCGTGGCGCGCCACCACCTTACACAGGCGGACTAGTTCATCGTGTTCAGCGCTGGACCCCGGGGCATACATCAGGCCGGTGGATAAACCAGCGGAGCCGTCCGCGAGACATTCGGAAAGATTCCGCTCCATGGCATCCATTTCCTGCGCGTCTGGAATTCCCTGCCGCAGGCCCATGTGCGCGATGCGAAGACTGCCATGCCCG
>JANXXV010000220.1 GCA_025350445.1 Bryobacteraceae bacterium
ATGGCTACGCCGGAGTTTGTGGACTACTGGACTTATCGATCAACTTGCTTCGCTTGGCTGGGTCTTTGCTCGCCAGAAATTCGCGGGCGCGCTCCGGCGGCGGCAGCGTGCCCGTTAAATCGAGACAAATGCGCCGCAGGAATTCCTGATCGCTCGACAACTCCGACGGCGGAATGCGGAACCGCCGCAGTTTTTCGAAAACGAACTTGTCGATGAAGTTCGATTCGGGTGGATCTGAATAGGCGGCCAGCGGTGGGCCGATTACGCCAACGGTGGCACTGGCGGCCAGTCCGGCGGCCCGCACCAGTACGGAGGTCTCGCCCAATCGCCCCGCCTTCACCGTACATCCGCTCAAGCTCACCACACTCTTATCGTTAGCGGTACACAAAGCCTGTTCGGAGAAATCTTCCGTCCGACCGTCCGCCAGCCGTGCGGTAATCAGCAACCGGTGCTCGCCGCCGCCTTCCATCGTCACAACGCCCGGGAACACTTCGAGGCGTACAACCCGACTCGCGCGGCCGCCTTCCTGGCCGTATGGCGCGCCGTCCTTCACCCAGTTCAGAATCGTCTTGTAGTCAGCCGAACCTACATCGAACCGGGGCCCTCCGCCATGCGGAACCGAACCCGTGGGCTTCAGCAGCAGCAAGCTCTTCGCGGGCTCTTTCAGATCGATGCGGGGCACCCGTGCCCCCTTTACTTCCGCGGTCAGCACCTGGTAGCCCCCGCCTTTGACAATCCACTCGTAGTCGTCCTTCGGATTCAGCACGCCGGGCGAAAGCTTGAAACCGCCGCGCCCTTTTACTCCACCGTGACACCCGGATCCATTGCAGCCCTGGCGGGTCAGGATGCCGCCAATATCGCGGTTGAATTGAAACTCGCGGGCCGCCTCCACGTCCTCGATGCGCAGGCTGGTGCGGGCGGTGCGTCCGGCGGCAGTGGCTGTTATGCTCACGCTGCCATTCTTCCGCGCGCCAATTCTGCCGCTTGTTTCGATCGCCGCCAGTTCCGGATCGGAGACTTTCCATGCCGCCGCGCCGGTAAGATCACGTTCGCTGCCATCCGCGTAGCTGCCAATCACCAGCAGTTGCTGCGAAGCCCCTTCGCCATGCAGCGTGCGATCTTTCGGCTCGATGCGAATGGATACCGGGGTCGCCGCTGCCGCCAACAGCGGCAACAGAAATCCCGCAGCTAGAAGGAATTTCAAGACGGCCTCCGCGCGATCACCATCACAGGCAGGTCCGTCACGTGGATCGGGTCGCCCAAATGACCATTGACAACCGGCCGCGCCATTACTCGCACCAGCACCGGCTGCCCTGACACCGGAGCATCCGCGGAAGTCACCAGCAATAGCGAAGCCGTCTGGGGCTTCGGCGTGTATCGCTCCAGTCTGCCGCCGTTCGGCAACGGCGGACGTTCAACAGGCTTCTCCACGGCGGGAAGGGCAGTAACGCCGGCGGGTAAATTCTCCGCCGTCAACGCGACAACGCCGCCGAATTCCTCTTCGCGTTCCAGTGTTACGGTAAGCGTCTTCGTCGCGCCAGGCTCTATGTTGACGTGATCCGCTGAGCACGTCAGCTTGCCAATGTGTGGGATCTGTGGACGGACCAGCACCCGATAAGCGAAGTCGGTTCCGCCATGATCCGTGGTGATATCGCGAATCTGCAGCGTGTACACGCCGGGCGCAGCCAACGAAAATACGGTCTTGGCCTGGATCATCTTCATCATGTACAGGCCATTGTTGTTAAGTTTGGTGTAGACGTTGGTTGCGATTTCGTTCCCGCCCGGCCCGGTCAGCCGCACCACCGGATTGAAGCGGGGCATCGTCGCCTCCGGAGTCTCAATCTCAATGGCAAGATCTTGCGCCTTGTCCACGTTCACCTGGATCACATGGGCCTCGCCGGATTGCTCGATTCGCCCTTCAATAATTCCAGGCGGCGTCATCACCGGAACCGAGGCGGCGCCTTCCTTCACCGCGCGAAACGACTCCGCGGCTTTCAGAGCGACTCCCTCCGCGCCACGATTCGATACTTGACCCATCCAGCTCGAACCCATCGCACGGGTGAACTGGCGCTCTTCCCAGAGATCCCGCCAATGCGGATGCAAAACCGGCGGCGGAGTGACGCCCGGACTCATACGCAACTCGTAAACATAGTCCGGGCTGCCCTGGCCCGACGAGGATGCTACTTGAACCAGGTATCTGCCGGCTCGTTCAAATCGATGGACCAGCCGTGCATCGGTCGACAATCCCGGAAAGAACAGCGGCTCGTCATTGAACGCCACGCGATTCACCCTTTGCGCATCGAACCAACTTCCAGACTGTTCGGCAATCGCGATCGATGGGTCGAAGCCACGGAATCCGGAGTGAACTTCCATCGTGAAAGTCTGTCCGGCCGGCACTGAGATCGGATAGCTATTGACGTCGCCACTCTTCGCTATCCTACCGGCGATGTTTATGGGAAACCGCGAGATCGTTTGATCGGGCACGCCTTCGAGAATCGGAACAGCGCCGGAAACTTCGAGTTCAATTTCATTCGAGACGCCGGCCGGAGTTACTACTCGAAAACCATGAGGACCCGAGGACGCGCCCCCCTCAACCGTGAACTCGGCACGCAGCAAATCGTTCGTCTCGTCCGAAGAATTCACGCTCAGAACGCGTCCCCGGACGCCTGCTTGCGGGAACCACAGACCCCTCGCCCCTTTCAAATTGCTGCCCCGAACCGTGGCTTCGTAGGTTCGTCCATTTTGGGCTCCGAAGGGATAGACGCTGGTGATTTTCGGCCCAGACGCCGATTCCGCAGCGCCGGCGCAAAATTCCGGCGCTAGAGTAAGAACCGCGGCCATCATCGCTATCCGGATCATCGTGAAACGCTCCAGCTTTCCTGGCCTAATTGTAAGAATTCTCCCACATTTAATTCTTGGCCCGTCCATCTACCCGGACGGAAAGCGCCTAGCCCGCGGTCGCAGGTTTGGTATTCGCCGAGATTTCCATCAGCATCGCCAAGGTCTCGCCAATATGGTCTTCCATCGCCCGCTGTGCCATATCGGGATCACCCGTGCGCAGGGCTTCCAGCAGTTTCCGGTGCGATTCGTACTCAGCGATTCGATATTGCGGGCGCGGGTCATGCCGCTCAATCAGCGCCCCTCCGGCAGCCATCAGCAAATTGAACGACGACACAATCTTTTCCAGAATCTTGTTATGCGTAGCCCTCGCCACCGCCACGTGGAAGGCGGGGGTGGCGGAGAACATCGCACCTTCTTTCCCTACAGTGCGTTCGATCTGCCGCAGAGATTCTTCGATATCTTCAAAATCCTCTTCGGTAGCCGACAAGGCAACCTGCCGGGCTACCGCACCCTCGATAATCCGGCGCGCCGCCACTACCTCGATGATCGCCTCCATCCCAAGCAGCGCCGCAACAACGTCGGCGTTCAGCACCAGATCGCTCGGGATGTGGTTGACGAAACACCCCAGGCCCGGCCGGATCTCGACCAGGTTCATCCCAACCAGCGAATGCAGCGCTTCGCGAATCACGGTACGGCTAACGTCCAGTTGCTTAACCATCTCCGGAACCGAAGGAAGCCGGCTGCCCGGCGGGTACTTCCCATCGCGCAGCCACCCGAGCACTGTCTGCTTTACTTCCTGGGTGAGACTTGTCGACACCGGGCGATTTTCCGTTGTGGAGAGCATAACATCCTGTCTTTCCAACTGCTTAATGCTATCACCCAGGACTTGCTACCGGCAATACCAAGCCAGGTTGAGTAATGCCGCATTGACATTTAGGATGATCCCATGTTACCGGTATTATGTGTTGAACAAAAGACCAAATCCGCAAACGTCACCGGCTGCGGCCGTATTTTCTCCGCAAAGGCCGCGCGAATCGGACACTTTGCTTTGAAGCTGTACTTCTCGATCAACCCATTCGAATCATGAATCGACGCGAATTTATCGCCACCGCCACCGCCACCGCCACCGCTGCCGGAGTAGCGCTTCCCGCCACCGCCGCGCCGGGCGGCTTCCGCTACCGCGGATATCTCGGCTGGATCACTGACCTGGCCGCGTTCGCCGACACCAATGCCGAATGGCCGTCAATGCGTCTGGACGAGCCGCTTCTCAAAGATTACCGGGATACGTTCGGCGTGATGAAGCAGTTGGGCTTTGAGGATCTATGCATCTGGGGGCTCTACGTCTCGCGCGCCTGGCCCGTTGACCTTGCCACTGCAGTACCGCCGGAACGCGCAAAGCTCGTCGAGAAGCTGATCTCCGACGCGCGCGCCAAAAGCATCCGCATCATCTCCGGTCTCGGCGTTTACTCGTGGGGCTTCGACGAAATCCTAACGGCGAACCCGCACCTTCGCAAGACCGCGAATAAGAACACTATGTGCGGCAGCGAAGACGAATCCTGGCAGTGGATGCGCAAGGTGATCGACTTCGTATTCACGCGCTTCCCAATTGACGGTGTCAGCATGCAGTCGGCCGACCAGGGTAGATGTACCTGCGACAAGTGCAAGCGCTATTCGGAAACCGAATATCACGTGATGCTCAACGTCCGCTCCGCAAAGTACATCCATTCGCGCTGGCCGGGGAAAGCCGTTGCCGTTAGCGGATGGGGCATGCGGTTTGAAGACCCCGCGAGCCTGCCTCATCTGGTAGAACTCAGTAAGCACATCGATTACCTGATTGACTTGCGCGACTCCTCGCGGCAGCGCGATCCAGCGTTACGCGGGAAACTCATCTCGTCGCTACAATGCGCTTTCGGCACACTGGGCGGTCCGCAAGTGGAGCCGCCGCAGCACTGGCCGCGCGACCGCTGGTTCCTGCCCACGGTCCGTGGCGCCGGCACGCATCTGGCATCGCTTTACACCGAAGGCGGCCGGGCCTGCGAGTGGTTCTATCACATCCTGCGGAATCCGGGCTGCGAGATTTCCACCTGGGTGGTTGGCAAGATGCTCGCCGATCCCGCCACGCCGTGGCGCAAACATCTGGATTCCAGCGTGGAACAGATTTACCGCGTGACCAAGACTTCCCTGCGGGACGGCTTGAGCGAAGCCTTCCTGGCAGCCGAAGACGCCTACATGCGATTCATTCCAGCCAATTTCTGCGGAACCATTTCCATGGAGCCGCTGGTGTCCAGCGCCCCCGGACCCCCGATTTACCTCACCAGGCGATTGACCGCGGCCCAACGGATCGAATACTCCACCAGCCTGAAGCAGGTGCGCGCACAATTCGCTAAATTAGAATCGGAGATTCCGGAGAAGCGTCGTCTCGCGTTCATTCTGCGCGCAATCGACAATGTACAAAAGGACATCCTTGCATGATCAAACATCTCTATCGAACGCTGACTTGGCCGGAATCGAAGCAACGCGCCGAACAAGGCGCGGTCATTGTGATCCCCATCGCGGCTATCGAACAGCATGGCTACCATTTACCGATTGATGTCGACAACGTATTGGTTGAGCACGTCACTGAAGAAGCGGCGCGGCGATCGGAAGGCTTGATACTTACCGCGCCCATGATCCACTACGGCTTCAATGAGCACAACATGGGTTTCCCCGGCACCATTTCCATCCGCGAGACCGTGTTCATGGATTTCGTCTACGACGTAGCGCATTCGTTTGTGCGCCAGGGATTCGACCGCATCGTGCTCATCAACGGGCATGGCAGCAACCAGATGCTGTGCAACCTGGTGGCGCGCCGCGTGGTCAACAACACGAAAGCGTTCTGTGCGGCGGCAGCCCACTGGTGGCTGGCAAAAGCCGAAGTCGATCGTTTGCGTGAATCCGTCTTTCCGGGCGGGATGGCGCATGCCTGCGAATTCGAGACGGCGATGTATCTGCACATCCGTCCAGAGTTGGTGGAACTCGACAAAATCGGCGGACGCGAAGCGCCGTCATCACGCAACGAGTTTATCTATGACGACCTGTTCGGGTCCGGCCCGGTGCACTTCGTGGACCGCTGGAGCTGCATTTCCGAGAGCGGTGTGGAAGGCGATCCGAACCTGGCCACGCCGGAAAAAGGCGCGGCCTTCAGCGAGTGTTCGATTGCAAATCTGATTCGCTTCTGCAAACTGTTCCGCGACATGAAGGTAAAGCCGGATCGCGATTTCAACTACCGCAATCCGAACCTCTAATCGAATGCAGATCGCCGGCGGAATTTCCCTCATAGCCTCGGGGAATCTGGGTGTGTCGCTCACGCATCCGCTCGATTGCAATGCCTTCGCGCTTCGCTGCGGCGACGAATATGTTCTGATCGATTCCGGTGCCGGCGTCGAAACGCAGCGGATTATCGAGGTTCTGAAATCGGACGGTATTCCGTTGGACCGTGTACGGCGATTGATGCTGACGCATTATCACCTGGATCACTCCGGCGGTGCCGCCGCTCTACGGGAGGCTCTCGATCTTGAGGTATGGGCCGGCCCGTTCACGGCTCCAGTGCTAGCCGCTGGCGATGAAGAGGCGATCTCTCTGGCTGCGGCAAAACGTGCCGGAGTCTATCCCGCCGGCGTCAAGTTCAGCGCGTGCCCCGTCGGCAACGTATTTGACCCAGGCACGCCGTTCGTAATCGGCGATACGAAGATCCTGCCGGTCGCCGCGCCCGGCCATTCCCGCGACATGATCTGTTTGTTGATACAACAACCGCATCGGACAATGCTGTTTCCCGGCGACACCATCTTTCATGGCGGCCGTATCTCGCTGCAAGACACGCACGACTGCGACGTTGCCAAATACTGCGGGAGTATCCGCATGTTGGCGAAGTTGGAGTTTGAGATGATGTTCCCTGGCCACGGGTTGTGGTCGTTGACCGGAGCACAACGTCACCTTCGGGACGCCTTGAGCTTTATCGATCGTCTGCTGCTGCCCCCAAGTTTATGACTTCACTTTCCATCATTGGCCTGGGAAACATTGGCCGCGTCCACCTGGATAATCTGCGGTCGCTTCGAGGTTGCCGAGTCGCAGGAGTATTTGACGTCAAGCTCCCTTCCGCCGATCCCGGTGTGTTGGTGTATCCGTCCCTGGAAGCACTGCTTCAGGATCCGGCGGCCACCGCCGTGGTGATCGCGACCCCCAGCGACACACACGCCGAACTGACTGAACGTGCGCTCGCGGCGGGCAAACACGTCTTTGTAGAGAAGCCGCTGGCCGGGACACTCGCGGACGCCAAACGCATTACCGAAGCAGCACGGCAGCATCCGAAGCAGGTAGTACAGGTGGGCTTCTGCGAGCGCTTTAACGTAAATTACCTGGAAGCGCGCCGTGCGGTTCTCGCTGGC
>JANXXV010000237.1 GCA_025350445.1 Bryobacteraceae bacterium
CCAAACCTCCCCTCGGGCTACGCTAACTGTGAAAGCACGTCCGCAACGGCACCCACCGCCGTATCCCAAATTGGCTTTGCTCGGTAAAACAGCCCTCCCCCCCAAATTCGTTCTGTTCCGCAAAACCACGCCCTCAGAGAATCTCCCCGCCCTTCCCCCACTATCTACCCGAGCACCGATGACGAGCCAAATCTCCCTTACCCGCGAAGAAGAACTGCACTGGATCGCCCTGCGCATGGTCCCCGGCCTCGGTTTGCGAAAAGCCGGCCTCTTAATCGAAAGATTCAAGACGCCGGTGCGCATCTTTCGGGCGTCCCGCTCGGAACTCGAAGCCTGTGGGCTGGCCGGCGGCATCGCACAAACCATCGCCAGCGGCTGCACCTTTGAAGACGCGGTAGATCAGCAACAGAAGCTGCTGGACACCGGAACCACGCTCATCAGCCTGACCGATCCCCGCTATCCACCCCGGCTGCGGGACATCTTTGACCCCCCTGTGGTTCTTTTTGTCCGCGGCCGCATCGAATTATTGCAGACGGTGATGTTAGGCATCGTCGGCACGCGCCGCCCGACTCCATACGGAATGGCCGCCACAGAGCGCCTGTCCGCCGATTTGTCACAAGCCCAATTGACTATCGCCAGCGGAATGGCCAGCGGAATCGATACCGCCGCGCACAAGGCGGTCCTGGCGGTGAAAGGGAATACCGTGGCCGTGCTCGGCTGCGGCGTAGACCTGGTTTACCCGGCTGAAAACCGGAAACTGGCGTCGGAGCTGGCTCAGAACGGGCTGCTGCTGTCGGAATTTCCCATGGGCGCCCCGCCTTTCCCGCAGAACTTCCCCATACGCAACCGGATCATCAGCGGAATGAGCGTAGGGGTTATGGTAGTAGAAGGAGCGCAGTACAGCGGTTCGGCCATTACGGCGAAACTCGCCATGGACCAGGGACGGGAGGTGTTCGCCGTACCGGGCAACATCACTTCTAAGTTGAGTTGGGCTCCGAATCTGCTGATCAAGCAGGGAGCCAAACTTGTCCAGGAGTGGAACGATGTTATCGTGGAACTGCAACCGGAAGACCGCCGGCGCCTCATCGTAAACGGTCAGAGACATTTGCTGGGGGACACCGGCTCGCCGGAAAGCAGCCCCCCGGAACTTCCGCAAGCTGCTGTAGGCAGGGAACTTTTGGCCCGGCTGAAACCCGACGTAGCCATTCACCTGGACGCGCTGCTTGAATCTTTGGAGTATCATTCCTCATCAGAGGTGATTGCTGCTCTGTTCGAATTAGAGATGCTCGGGTTGGTTAGACAACTCCCGGGAAAGAACTTTGTTAAAGTGTGGTGAGTTCGCCAAAGCCCGTCTGGGCCAGGCGGGCAAAACGAGGTTAAGAAATTAAATGGCAAACTCTCTCGTCATCGTCGAATCGCCGGCGAAGGCGAAAACCATCGGTAAGTATCTAGGAAAGAACTACATCGTAAAAGCTTCGCTCGGTCACATTAAGGATCTGCCCAAGAAAGATCTCGCGGTGGCGGTGGATACCGACTTTTCGCCCGACTACCAGATTATCGAAGGGAAGAAGAAGCTGATCGCCGAACTCAAGGCGGCGGCCAAGGGCGTCGATACCATCTACCTCGCAGCCGATCCCGACCGCGAAGGCGAGGCGATCTGCTATCACCTGCAGGAGGAACTGCAGGGGAAGAAGAACGGCCCGGCGATGTATCGCGTGATGTTCAATGAAATCACGGCGAACGCCATCAAGAAAGCGTTTGAAACCCCGATGGCCGTCAACGTCCATTTGGTGGAAGCGCAGCAGGCTCGCCGCGTTCTGGACCGCCTGGTCGGCTACAAAATCTCGCCTTTGCTCTGGGACAAAGTCCGCCGCGGACTCTCCGCCGGCCGCGTGCAAACCGTGGCACTGCGGCTGATTGTCGAGCGGGAGCGTGAAATCCGCGCCTTCCAAAAGCGTGAGTATTGGACCATTGACGTCAGCCTGAACGCCAAGAAGCCGCCCGTTCTGAAGGCGCACTTCACGAAAAAGAACGACGAAGCAATCGAAGTCGCCAGCGAAGCCACCGCCAAGGAAATCGTCAACCAGTTGGCCGACGCAAGCTACGTGGTGCAGTCGGTGGGCACCCGCGAGAAGAAACGCAACCCGGTGCCGCCCTTCATTACCTCCACGTTGCAACAGGAGGCCGCGCGGAAACTGCGGTTCAGCGTGAAGCGCACCATGGTGATCGCCCAGCGCCTGTATGAAGGCGTCGAACTGGGGACCGAAGGCGCGGTGGGTCTTATAACCTATATGCGTACCGATTCCACGCGAGTCGGCGCCGAAGCGCTAACCGAAGTCCGCGAACTGATCACGAACCGCTACGGAGCGGAGTATATTCCAGCGCAACCCAATATTTACAAGGG
>JANXXV010000243.1 GCA_025350445.1 Bryobacteraceae bacterium
GGGCTATTATCGATTCAACCCGGAGTGGTATACCTCGGGGAACCCGATGCCGGTCAGCAAACCGATTTCCGCAGTGGCGCGGTGAACGGCGGTAAAAGCGATCAAGGAAACGTGACGCTGGACGGCGTGGACGTGAACGATCAACAAAATCGCAGCGCCTTCAATAGTGTGCTGCGCGTGACCCTCGATTCCGTGCAGGAGTTCCGGACCATCACCACGAATGCCGGCGCGGACTTCGGCCGGTCTTCCGGCGCGCAAGTGACGCTGGTGACGAAAAGCGGGTCGAATGTGGTGCACGGTTCCGCGTATGAGTTTCTCAGAAACACAGCAACCAGTTCCAATAGTTTCTTCAACAACAAGGCAGGCGTGCCGGTAGAAAAGCTAAATCGGAATGTCTTCGGCGTATCCGTCGGAGGTCCGGTAAAGCAGAACCGGTTGTTCTACTTTCTCAACTATGAAGGCCGGCGCGATGCCAGCGAGAAAGGCGCGGTGCGCATCGTTCCGAACGATACATTCCGCCAAGGTCTGTTCAACTACACAAAGACGAACGGTTCCGTAGGTCAGTTGGATGCAGCCCAAATCCGTGCCCTGGATCCCGCTGGAATTGGCGCCAGCCAAGCGGTGTTGAAGGTGTTGCAAGGTTATCCGCACCCGAACGATTCCACGCTGGGCGATGGAATCAACACCTCCGGCTTCCGCTTCAACGCCGGCGCTCCGCTGGTTTTCAACACCTACATCGCAAAGCTGGATTATCAGATCGATCGGAAAGGGAACCACCAGATCTTCTGGCGCGGCAATTTGCAGAACGACGATTTTACCGATCCCGCCTCCGGTTTGCCGCAATTTCCCGGACAATCGCCTGCGCGCCAAGTGCTCGACAACAGCAAAGGCTACGCCATCGGCTACACGTCGATTCTGAGTTCAAACCTGATCAGCACCACGCGGTATGGATATACGCGTCAAGGAACGCAGCGGACGGGTATTCAGACGGCGGCCGTGGTTCGCTTCCGTGACATTGAGAATCCCTACGCGATCACCAGAGGCCTGACGTCCATTATTCCGGTACATCAAGTGAGCGAGGATCTTGCCTATACGAAGGGATCGCACAGTTTTACTTTTGGAGGCGTGGCCCGGATCATTCGCAATAACCGGCTGAACTTCGGCAATTCCTTTAGCGACATTCAGATCAACTCCAGTTTTCTGCAGGGTAGCGGCGGCGAGTTTGTGGCTCCAGACGCTAAAAATACTACCGCCTACAAGCGCCAGTTTTCGAACCTGCTCGGGCTGCTGACCGCACGCACCGGCCGCTTCAATTACGATACGCAAGGCAACGTATTTCCCGAAGGCACCGGCGTGAAGCGCGTATTCGGCGAAGAAGAATACGAATTCTACGCGCAGGATAGCTGGAAGGCGATGCACAATCTGACCATCACCGGCGGATTGCGCGTTTCCTTGGTCCCTCCTATTTACGAGGTCAACGGCTTCCAGACCAGCGCGAACGTTTCGCTCGAAGACTGGTTTAACCAGCGCGGTGCGCTGGCCGCGCAAGGGATGCCGCAGTCTCTGGCTCCGCGTATTTCGTACAATCTGGCAAGCGCGCCGGGGGGCCGGCCGCTTTACCCGTATCAACACAATTTTGCTCCGCGTCTGGCGCTGGCCTATTCGCCGGATGCCAATGACGGCATCTGGAAAATGCTGTTTGGCGGCCCGGGAAGGACCTCCATTCGTGCGGGATTCGGGATGTTCTACGACCTCTTCGGGCAGGGTCTGATTCGCGTCGCTGATGCGAGTTCTCTCGGATTCTCCACCTCTCTGACGAACCCGGCAAATGCCAAAGCCGCGACCGTGCCGCGCTACACCGGCGTCAACGGAGTATCGGCTGCAATTCTACCTACGCCGCCGAAAGGCGGATTCCCGCAAACACAGCCTGACATTTTTCAGATCACCGATGGAATCGCCGACAAGCTGAAGGCGCCTTACACAATGAACATCAACTTCAGCTTCCAACGGGAACTGGGGCAAGGATTCATGATCCAAGGGGCCTACGTAGGCCGGCTTTCGCGCCGATCGCTGATTCGCGACGATCTCGCCATGCCGACCAACTTGAAAGATCCGGTCTCCGGCGCGACTTACTTTGAAGCCGCACGCCAGCTCGCCGTCCTGGCGAATGCCAACACTCCGGCGAAATCGGTGGCCAAGATCCCCTACTGGGAAAACCTCTGGCCCGCTGCTGCAGGCAACGGTCTGACGGCGACCCAGGCAATCTACCAGCAGTTCAAAGATCAGGCGCCCGACTACACCACAGCACTCGACCTGATCGATGGTGGTGATTCCGATTGCGATCCGGCATGCAGCAAGTTTGGTCCGCATGCCATATTCAACGGGCAATACTCATCGCTCGCCGCCTTCCGGTCGCGCGGGAGTGGAAATTATCACGGTTTACAACTCACCGCGCGCAAGCGATTCTCCCAGGGCATTCTGTTTGATTTCAACTACACTTACTCGAAATCGATCGACCTCAGTTCCACGCGGGAAACGTCCACCAGCGCCACCTCCGGACAGTTGATTAATTCCTGGTTCCCGAATCTGCAACGCGCCGTTTCCGATTACGACGTGCAGCACGTGTTTAGCGCCTTGTTTGTGGCCGAATTACCTTTCGGCAAAAACAAACACTTCTTAGGACAAACGAATCGCGCGGTGGATGCTGTGGTTGGAGGATGGCAGTTGAGCGGCGTCTTCCGCAATACGAGCGGCTTCCCCGTAGGCGTTATTAGTGGTGGCGTCTGGCCCACCAACTGGCAAATTGGCAGCTACGCCATACAAACAGGAACTGTCCCGGACACGCACACCACCAAGAATGCTACGGGAGTGGGCACCACGTCGGGACCGAACATCTTCATCAATCCCAAAGATGCGCTTAGCGGTTACAGTACCTCGTTACCCGGAGATGTCGGCCAGCGAAACGGATTGCGGGGTGATGGCTACTTTGGAATCGACCTCGGCCTCGGCAAGCGATTTACGTTGTACAGCATCAAGGACCAACCGCACACTCTTCAGGTTCGCGCGGAAGCTTTCAACGTGACGAACTCGGTGCGGTTCGACGTGAACACTATGAACATCGACATTCTGAATCCGAACAAATTCGGCCAGTATGTGGATGTGCTCACCAAGCCGCGCGTGTTTCAGTTCAGCATGCGTTACGAATTCTAGCCGGCTTTGAAAAGGCTTGCCGTCCTTCCGGCGGCAAGCCTTCTTATTTACTAAGCCGCCGCAATCATCCCATGCGGATCGAGCACGAACTTCTTCGCCGCACCCTTGTCGAAATCTCTGTATCCTCCCGGCGCTTCGTCCAGCGTAATCGTCGTGACGTTCACTGCCTTGGCGATTTGAATCTTGTCGTAAAGAATCGCCTGCATCAGTTGCCGGTTATACTTCAGCACCGGGCATTGACCGGTAGAAAGAGTATGCGACTTCGCCCAGCCCAGGCCGATACGAATACCCAGCCGGCCCACCTTGGCGTTGTCGTCCACGCCACCCGGGTCATCGGTAACATAGAGGCCCGGAATCCCAAGCGCTCCTCCGGCCCGCGTCACTTCCATCAGTGCGTTCAGCACCGTGGCCGGCCGCTCGACACTGCTTTCGCCGCCGTGGCCGCGCGCCTCGAACCCAACGCAATCCACAGCGCTATCCACTTCGGGCACGCCCACGATCTGCGCAATCTGATCGGCGAGCGAGGCATCGAGCCGCAGATCTACCGTCTGGCATCCAAAGCTACGCGCCTGTGCCAGCCGCTCCGGAATCAGATCGCCCACAATCACGCAAGCCGCGCCCAGTAACTGGCACGAAGCCGCGCTGGCGAGTCCCACCGGACCGGCGCCCGCGATATACACAACCGAACCCGGCCCGACTCCCGCGGTGACGGCGCCGTGATAGCCGGTGGGAAAAATATCGGAGAGCAGCGTTAGATCGCGAATCTTTGTCATCGCGCGATCCTTATCCGGGAATCTCAGCAGGTTCCAGTCGGCGTAAGGAACCATCACATATTCGGCCTGCCCGCCAACCCAGCCGCCCATATCCACGTATCCATACGCCGCCCCGGGACGCGCGGGATTCACGTTCAGACAGATGCCCGTCTTCCCTTCCTTGCAATTGCGGCAGCGTCCGCAGGCGATGTTGAAGGGGACCGAGCACAAATCGCCCACGCTGATAAACTCTACATCTTTACCTTTTTCCAGAACTACGCCTGTAATCTCATGCCCC
>JANXXV010000357.1 GCA_025350445.1 Bryobacteraceae bacterium
TCGACGATGCTCCAGGCCTCGGGATCGATAGGAGCCTTATGCCCTTTCGCCATCCCGTAGGCGCAGTAGCTCACGTACTGTGGAATGTACTTTCTGGATTTCCAGAGAACAGGCCGCGATGCGCCGCCGAAGCAACCACATACCTCGCGCCCTGATATTCAAACTGGAATTGGTCCGTCCCCTTGACCGGCAGCCTCTCATCGAAATAGACAATCACGTCTTAGCCCGTAACGGCCACGCCTTTCGCGTCTCCATTCACTGGACTCATAGCGGCGGCGCACAGCAAGCCCGCCATCGCAAGCCCCCCGGCCATCAACCGAGCACACCTCTTCCTACGTCGATGGCTCACCGCTTCTCCTGGTTCAATCAGTTAAGGCCGAAACAACGCCGCGCCCAACACTCGTCCCTGTCCTCGCTCCTGGACGAAGACCGCGACGCGATAGTTGTGCAGGTCCACCTGTTTGTCCATCGGCAAATCGATCTCTTTCGAGAAGCCCGCGCTGCTACTAACTTTTCCTATCTGCGTAAGAGACTTCACAACCGCTACGTGGCGTAGACTGCGGCCTTTGTTCTCACCTCGCGCCACCTGAGAGACAGCTTCGTTTAGCGCCAGTGCAACAAACACTTCCCCGTTTGCCGCTCCTTCCACTTCAACGCGAACGCGAGACGGACTTCCCGCCGGGGTGATGCGCACGGTGGCTTTCGTCTTACGGGAGGCTTCGGCAATCTCCGACACCGCCCGCCGCCCATCGCTCCCGACGAATTCCGTGCTCCCGTCCACCACCATTTGAGGCGTATACCCGCCGTCAAGGCCGAATCGCCTTGCATACGCCTGCTGCCGCTGAGAGAATCGCGGCGATGAAAATGGATCGGCCCACCCGATCTGGTTCCAATAATCCACGTGCTCGCTAAGTACGATGATTTCGGCTCCCGCTACCGGCTGTGCATGGTCCAGACTCTCCAGTAACACATCCGCCGGGGGGCAACTCGAACATCCTTCCGACGTGAACAGCTCCACCAGCACCGGCGCGCGTTTATCTCCGTCACTCGCCCATGCTGCCTGGCACGCCGCAATCAATCCGCATACTACTGCGACCTCGATGCTCTTCATACCTATAGCTCCCTAATCGATTTCCACCGCTGAACCTCAGTCAAGCACTCTGACGCAATCACACCCATCAGCGCTGCTGTCAAAACTGCTCCCAGATGCCACGCGATGATGTGTGTCCGTTCCAGGAACGGACACTCGATCTCAAGCACGGCGGCGCCGGCCAATCCGCAAAGCAAACCCGTAGTGGCTCCCTGCCAGATCCGGGTAACGCCCGCACTTCTTCGTATCGAATACAACACCAGTGGTGCCGTTGCTCCCGCGCAAGCCAGTCCCACCAGCCAGCAGTGCAGGCCTATCGTGAAAAACTCCGGATCGGATTCGTATGGGAATAGAAAGAGAACTGCTATCAGCAAAGTGGTAAGCGGCAGTCCCGCTGCCATCCACGGCTGCATCGCCATCCTCGTTCCCGGAATCATCAGTCGCGTCACCTGGTCGGACGCCAGCAACAGGCCCGTCCCCAGCAGCGAAAACATCACCGCCGCCTGTCCGCGCGAAAGCTCTGCCCATCCCGCGCATCCCCAATACCATGCCCCCAGCGCAATTACCAACCCAGTCAGCACCAACAACCGGATCGTCAAGACCGGACGGCCGGACAGCGGTGCAACTGGCTTCAAATCCGCCAGGATCGCCTGCGTAATCCGGCCCTGCAAGTCTCCCGGAGCTGCTGGAACCGGCCCTTGGAATACCGCATCCAGCGCCCTGCACTTCGCGCATTGGTCTAAATGTTTCAGCACCAGGGGCGTAAGCTCCCCTCGTGCCCGCAAAAGATCCACATCCCGGCAAGTCATCGAGATTGACCTTCCCCGGCGCCACTTTGCGTTTCCAGCAGCCGCCGCAGCTTCTCATACGCCCTGTGAGCCTTCTGCTTTACAGATCCAACGGTGTTCGCCGTGGCCCGCGCCACTTCCTCAATGCTCATGCCAGTAACTTTCAGCATCGTTACCACCTCGCGTTGGCTCTCCGGCAACTCCGCCATCAGCGCTTCAAATGTCGGAATGCCGCACTGTCCGGGATCTGCCGCCGCCACTTCCGGCAACGTGTCCATTTGATATTCCACCATCTCGATGCGCCGCCGCCTGCGAAATCCGTCCACCTCGGCGTGCCGCGCAATAGCGTACATCCATGGCAGAACCGGCTCTCCCGGCCTGAACGTGTGACGCGATTTGTGAATGCGGAGCCAAGCCTCTTGAACCAGATCCGCCGCGTAGTTCCGACTATAGGGACGACAGCAGAAGTATCGATACAACAAGGGTGTTACCTCGCCTATAAGCGATGCCGTCGCCAAAGGATCGGCTTGCTGATATCCGTGCATCAATTTGTCCAGTTCCGCGACGCCCTCCTATTTCTTACTTCGGAACCGCCTGCCCACGAGTTACGGTGCGCCCAAACAATTCCGGCCCAATTCTTTTCGTCCACGCCGTAACTTTTCCCCGAGCCCGGCGAACTCCACTTCAGGAGAACACAATGAAACTCAACGCCTCTAATATCCTCAATTGTTCGGTTCTATTCCTGATGGGCGCCGTAGGGCCATCGCTATTCGCACAGGCGGTGCCCGGCCCCGATGGCCCTGGTTGTGCAGTAAACCCCGTCTCGCCCTCAGTAGGAGCGGATGTCCCGGAGACGTATTTCGGACCCGATGCCTCGTCCGTTCAAAAGGAGTTTGTCGGGCGCCGGCAATTGCTTACCTCAGGAAAGTTGGACGATCGCGCCGGCACCATCGTTCTTCCGCTCTACCGTGGCACAGTCCGCGATGGAAACCGCACCATCTGGTACATCCTTACCGACACCACCGATGAGGCCAACGCCAAAGCTCTTGGCTTAAATCATTCCTCGAAGTTGAGTTATGCGAACGTCAGCTCGCGGGCCGTCCGCACCGCCACCATCGGCAAAG
>JANXXV010000283.1 GCA_025350445.1 Bryobacteraceae bacterium
TGAAGATCTGAAGAAGGCTGGAAAGATTCATGCCGCCGGAATTTCCATTAACGATCACCAGCCCAATACGGCGCTGGAAGTAATCAAGACCGGACTGATCGATTCGGTGCAGGTGATCTACAATATTTTCGACCAGACCCCGGCCGAACAACTGTTCCCGCTGGCGCTGGAGCGGAATGTCGGCGTGCTGGCGCGCGTGCCTTTAGATGAAGGCAGTCTCACCGGAACCATCACTGAAGACGCAAGCTTTGCCGGCGATGAGTTCCGTTCGTTCTATTTCCGCGGGGATCGCAAAGCGCAAGTGGTGGAGCACGTTTCGAAGTTGGAGGCGGACCTGAAGGGCGTGGCCGGGACTCTGCCGGAGATTGCGCTGCGGTTCTGCCTCTCGCATCCGGCGGTGTCCTCGGTGATCCCCGGCATGCGCCGGGTGAGAAACGTAGAGAGCAATTGCGGCGTCTCTGAATTGGGTTCACTGGACGCGGGCTTGCTTGCCAAATTGAAAACCCATGCGTGGAACAAGAACTTTTATCGCTAGTGCGCTGCTGCTTTCAGCCGCCGTCACATCATTCGGCGCGGAGCCGGATTACTTCCCGTTGGCGGTTGGAAACTCGTGGGTCTACAGGGTAACGGAAGGACGGATTCCAGATGTACAAGTAGTGGAAGTGAGCGGCGCCGCGGCCTTCGACGGACACGATTATTTCCGCGTGCAGTATTTCGGGCGTTCGGTCTATCTGCGGACTGCCGGCGATGGAACTCTGTATGAGTACGATGCCATCGCAAAGCGCGAGAAAGTATGGATTGCATTCGGCGGCGAGACGGGGCGCACCTTTGCTAGCGAAATCGACAATTGCGACGTAGCTGGCTTCATCCGTGGGAAAGCTCTGAAATATAGCGGCCCGGCGGGCACTTTCACCAACGCGCTGCAAGTGGGGTTCACCCAATCCTGCGCCGACGCGGGAATTGAGAGTGAAACATTTCTGCCCTATGTTGGTTTGGTGGAGCATGTGGTGGATAACATCGCCGGGGCGCGGAAATACAGCCTGGTGTATTCCCGGACGGGAGTAACGGAAGTGACTACGCAGGAGGTTCGCTTCAGCCTGGCTATCGACGCGGCTTCATCCTTGGCCCGCCTGACTTTGCGCAACACCACGCCGGCCCCGATTCCGCTTACGTTCCCCAGCGGCCAGTCCTACGATCTGAAAATCCGGAACGAGAAAGGCGATGTGGTTTATGTCTGGTCGGCTGACAAGACGTTCGAGCAGGTATTCCGCACTGCAAGCTTTGGGCCGGGCGAGCGGAACTATGTCATCCTGCTGCCGGTATTGCCGGCGGGAAAGTATGTGGCGGATACCTTTCTAACGACCTCTCCAGGAGGGACCTACGCCGCAACAGTGGCATTTGAGCGTTAGCGCGCCAGCCAAATCGGGGCTACTGCCTGTCGCGAGCTGTCAAACCCGCAGGTGACGGTGGAACTGAGCGGAGTTGGCGAAGGAACGCGTACATTCAGTTGGTAGAATCCGGTAAACGCCGGCGCAAGCCCGGCGTACTGCACTTCGCCGGGCACCCCGTCGAAGCGGCACTGGAACCCCGCGCCCACCAGGCCGCTGTCATCCACCGGCCCCAGCCCGCTCATCTAGCCCACGATCACTTCCCCCGCTTTCGCCGGATCGATCGGCGACAATAAGCCTTTGAAGTCGCCATGAAGAAAAAGAAGGGTACCGGCGAACCGTGGATCGTACTGTTTGACCTCCAGGTCGATTCCGCTTTCGAAGGGCGAGCCCGAAGAAACCACCAACGAACAGGAACCTTCCGGCAGGTCCCAAGGCACTTGGAATCGGGCGCGGTCCTGCATCAGAGTTACGGGCCTTCCGCATAGGCTCAGTTCCGCGGAACCGTCAAGACCGGACCCAGCCAACTGCATCAGCGAACCAACCGCGGCGATTGGCGTGGTGGGAGTCGCGGCGCGATTAGCGGCGAGGATCAGCGGCGTTGCGGCCACCAGTTCCGTTGTCGCGCCCGACGCCGCATCGATCCGCAGCAACCGTGATGTTGACGTGACTGCGAAAGCCAGAAGGCCATCGCCGGAGACAACCGCCGATACGATCGCATCCTTTTCGTGGGTGACCTGGCGCCCGTTGTTGCCACCGATCCCAATCGAGAACAATTGCAGGGGCCCACTTTCAGCAGAGGTATAGAGGATGGTGGAGGCGTCCGCGGAGATCAATGGATTTGTGATGACGAAGCCGGTGGTGAGGTCCGATTCATTCCCGGTTTGCACGTTGATTATAGAGAGACGTGCTGGAGAGTTGGGGCCCAGGCGGGTGACGTAGACCACCTTGGCGCCTGCCGGGTCGATGATGGCGTCGTCCACGGTCCACTTCGACGGCAGCACCCGGGTCAGGCCCGTACGGTCTGTCAGAATCACGGCGGAAGGCTTGGGCGTAAGAATCGTTCCGTCGTTCGCGACGCGGCGGCTGGAGCCGTTGAAGGCGCCAGCCACGATGACTGAAGCTCCGCTCGAAAGGTCCGTGACGGTGTGGAAGTCGTCCGTCAGTCCCACAAATGTGGTGGTGATGGCGTAGCGTCCGTTGGGGCTGAGCGCGAGGTTGCCATCCAACCGCGCCGTGCGGCCCAATTGCCCGACGATGCCCTGGTTGGGCTCGGCCGGCGAGCAGAATGGATTGACAATCACAAACCGGCTGGCGGTATAGCCAAACACAGCACCGTCGGCACTCACTTGCGGCCGGCTGAGCTGATAGAACTGGGATGGCCCGCAAGTATCCGGGGGGCCGGGGTCTCGCACCTCAGCAACAAGTTTCACTCCCTCCGCCGCCGTCCAACGGAAGATCTTGGAATAGAATTTCTGGTCCGTGGCTTTCTGGCGAACCGGCGAGGCGAAGTAAAGTATGGAGCCCTCCGCGGTTGTGGACAGGCCCTGAAATGCTTGTCCGGCGGCAGGAAGACAAAGTACATGCCCCAGAAGCATCAGGCCAAGCACATTTGAAATCTTTGTCATCAATTACGATGATAGCCTCGATCGGATTTTGCATCTCAGGTGAACCCTCGATAGACGGCGGAGCCGATGGGCCGTAAAATCAGGGGCGTGCGAGCCATCTGTCTCATGCTGCTGTCGGGAGTATTGGCGGCGGGCTCACCTGGCCCGTCTGAAAGCGATTGGCGCATTCTGGCTGGCAAAATCGTGGACGCCCAAACCGGCCACCCGATCAGCGGCATGGCGGTGGTGGTGAGTTGGTACGACGGGAAAGAGCTTCCGAAAGACGAGAAGCGCATCTACCGCACCAGCCCGGAGGGGAGATTCGAAGTCCGGGTTCCGCCAAACGGCTCGGCCCGCTTAGTCGAAGGTTCGGAGCGGGGGGACACTCTCTCCGACGGCGGCGGGCAATTCGAAGGCACGTACCAATCCTTCGGACGAACGGTAACCTCGTGGCGAAAGGTGGCTCCCAACACTTATCGCATGGACGGCATCACGGTCCGTCTGGGCAGAACGGATATCACGCGCATCTATTCGGGGCAGGTAGTGGAGCGAGTCACGGGCAAGCCTCTGGCCGGCATCGAAGTTTCCAGCGCCTGCCAGACGGGTTTTGCTTCCGAGGAATGCGAACACGAGCGGCCAGTCTTAACCGACGACGAGGGCCGGTTCGTGCTTACCACGGGAAAGACCAATTATCTGGATCGCTTCGACGGCTACGCGCTGCACATGAATCTTCTGGATATGGTGGATTCAGCGGGCCGCCAGATCCACTTCGGCGGCCACCCGCAGGCACAGGGCAGGATCGAGGAGACGCAGTGGAAGCGGGTGAGCGATGGCGTCTTCCGAATGGATGGCATCAAGGCACGGATTACAGCGATGCCGCGGATCACGGGCATCGTGTTGGACGCTCAGCAAAGGCCCGTGCCTTGGGTGCCGGTTTATGCGCAGGCAACAGGAGTGGTCGAAGGCGAGCCTCGGCTTGCCGATGTCACTTCGGCCGAGGACGGCACCGGCGCCGACGGCAGGTTTTCCATGATTCTTAGTCCGGGCGAATACCAGATTCGCGTCTTTGCGTGTCTGGAGTACAGCGCGCAAGGTTGCACCGGCGCGATCGCTCCAGTCTATTATCCCGGCGACGTCACCGACCCCGAAGCGGCCGGGCACGTCCGGTTGCACTCCGGCGAGCGCCACGATATTCGCGTGCAGTTGCAGCCCATCGCCACGTATGCAGTGAAGGGTACGGTGCACTTCCCTGCTCCCGACAAGGATCGGGAAATGGAGTTTGGCCTTTCCTACAGGCCGGACGTCAGATGGGAGGCCGGGGGGCTGTTTGCACATGAAGAGCATGCCAGCGACGGGGTATTCCAAATGCCCAATGTGGCTGCCGGCAAGTACAGGCTGAAGGTCAGCTATTTCCACTGGGTATCACGCCCGGACGGCAGCCGCGAAGGATTCGGCCACCATACGATGGTCCAGACCATCGAGGTAACGGATCACGACCTGGAAGCAGTGGACTTCTTTGTGAAGCCCCCGTTGCATTTGAAAGCGCGGATGCGGTTCGAAGACGGACGCCCCGTAACTGGCACGCACGCTATTCTTGTCTTGCGCGGGCTGGCAGGCAGCGAGCAATCGGCGCAAATCGAGTTCGGCGCGGATGGAACTTTTGATTCCCCCGATATGCCGCGGGGCGATTATCTACTGCGGCTGGAGACGGAAAGCGGCGCCAATTACTACTGCGCGCGGTTTCTGTTGAACGGTTCCGGGCAGTCCGCACCGAAGCTCGATTTGACAAACTCCGAAGGCGTTGTGGAATTGGAATTTATTCTGAGCAAGGCACAGCCGCGCCTGAGCGGAACGGTGACCCGTGCGGTGAATGGATCTGCGGTTTCGGGCGACGTGTTTTGCGATATCACGGTGGAATCACCGAATCCGCCGGGGGAAATAAGCTGGTCCGCTGTGGTCACGGCCATCAACGGACGCTTTAGCAGTACCGGAAAAGATAGCGGCCCCCTGCCGTTGTTGCGCGGTGACTATCGCGCCGCCTGCCATGCGGCCGGCGCCAGCGGAACGCGTTCCAGCCATGCGGATCGCCTGCGTGTTCCAGAGGATTATTCGCGGGATGTCCAATGGATCGCGGGCCCGGCGGAGTAAGCGCGCGGCCTATTTGGCGTACAAGTTGATGGAACCGATTCCACCCTTCACGTCCAGGTGCACAATTACCCTGGCGTTATCGTACAGATCGTTTACGTACCGGGAGCCGCGCTTTCGCATTCCGTGGGCATTGATTTCGCCGATACCGCCGTGTGCCTCAGCCACCACGCCAACGCCCCGCGGCAGCTGAATTGTGGCTTGGCCGACGCCGCCGTGAACCGTCACGTCGTAGTCGTGTTGCGGCGCGCCGCGCAGATCCATCTTCACTTCGCCCACCCCGATATTGACTTCCACGCCGCGGAGTGAAAGGCTGCCGAGATCGAGCTCTGCCTGGCCGGCGCCGATGTGGACTATCATGTCCAGCGGCGTATCGTCATTGAACCGGAGGTTCCAATTGTAGTTCCTGTTGCCGGAAACCTTGCGGCCGGAAGGCTGCTCAATGCTGAGGATTCCACGGAATCCGGTAGCGTTGTAGCGCAGCTCCGGCTTCCACTGCGGCACGTTGTAGCGGAGTTCGGCCTCCAGCATTCTTTGCGCTCCGCCGCGAACGTTCAACTCGCCGGCGCCCATCCGCAACTCCGCCCGCACCAACTCCGACTTGTCGCGTTCAATGGTGCGGGTTTCAATCCGCAGCGGTCCGGTAGCGGCCATTTCCAAATCACAGCCGGTCAACAGGAGGCAGTACAGGAAAATGCTGAACGGCACGAGCCTTGACATATCGTTTCCCCTTCCGCCTATACGCAGAAAGTGCCCAATGGGTTCCTGTTATTCTTTCGTTGAGACTCAATGACCGCCACTCCGCAGTTTCTCTACGACCAGGTTCCTTACGAAGGCTACCCAATCACCGCAAGCCATCCGGACCGTATTATACCGGTGGCGAGAC
>JANXXV010000312.1 GCA_025350445.1 Bryobacteraceae bacterium
GGTACTTTTCGAGGTATCCTTCAACGAACGGAGTGTCGACAGTTCCCGGGCAAATGCAGTTGACCCGGAACTGAGTGGGGTAATCCACGGCAAGCTGCCGCGTCATGGCCACGATGGCGCCCTTCGTTGCACAATAAGCAAACCGCTTTTTCACGCCGATCAATCCGGCCACCGAGCCAATGTTCACAATCGACCCATGTGATGCCACCAGCAGAGGCACCGCGTGCTTGGTGACAAGGAAGGCTCCCTCCACGTTGACGCGAAACACCCGCTGAAAGTCTGCCAGTTCAGTCTCTTCCACGCCGCCAACCAGTCCAATTCCCGCGTTATTTACCAGAATGTCTAGATTTCCCAGGCTTGCGAACGCCTGCTTTACCGAAGTTTCGTCGGTGATATCGCACATCACCATGGACGCGCCGGGCAGTTCCCGGGTTAACGCCTCCGCCTTCGATTTATCGATGTCGGCGATTACTACCGACGCCCCGGCATTCGTGAATACCCGGCTGACTGCTTCTCCGATGCCGCTGGCACCGCCTGTGACGAGAGCTTTCTTCCCGTCGAGTCGAAAGGATGTTTGCATTGATTTGATTGTAAAGCAGAAGAGGGCAGATCTTGCGATCGGCCCTCTGGTTTGAAAAGAAAATACGGTATTACGTAACTACCAACCGTTGCGAAACTACCAGTTGAAGCGGAGGCCCAGTTGCAACCTGCGCGCATTGGTTCCGTCGGGGAAACCCTGCGACGCGGTACCGGCGCCGGCGGTTATATCCGGGTTCAGAACAGGTACGCCACCCACGACAGATTCGATGTACGTTCTCGAATTGACGCTGGTAAAGTACCGGTGATTGAAAATGTTGAAGGCATCGAAGGTAAACAACGCCTTGAATCGCTCCGTAATCGGGAAGGCCTTCGTAAGGCGCAAATCGATCCGCTCCACCTTGCCAACCAGAATGCTGTTGACGGGCAGGAACGGAACCCGGCTATTCAGGCCGCCCGCCGCATAGCCGTTTAAGCTGCTGGTGAAGGCTGCCGAGAACGGCGCCGGAGCAAATGCCGATGAGATCTGGACGGTGGGTGTAACCGCGGGCGAGGAAGAAAGCGTACCGATCGCCGCTAGGGCCCAGTTATTGATTAAGTATTTCGAGATTGCGTTGTTGTTGTGAGTGAAAACCGGGTTCCACGTACCGCCGGCCACCATGCGATGCCGGATGTCGAGGGCCGAACTACCCTTGTCGCCGCTATAGTTGCCTGGGCTATAGTTTTGCGGACCGCCGCTGCCGAACACATTCGGCGTACCTGCACCACCCTGACCGTTGTCGATGGCGTGGGACCAGGTATACGACACGGAGCCGGTAACCCCGTGGGACATCCGCTTGGTCAACTGCGTGGCGAGGCCGTTGTACCAACTGTTAAGGCCGGAGCCGATCACATTGAGCCGCGAATAACGAGTGTCAACACGATTCTGGCGAACGTATACCGGCGTGGAGTAAGTGCCGGTCTGGTTCCCGCCGGCGTCATTGATGCGGTAGTTGACGACCGGGCCGGCCGCGCCAATATTGACGTCATCCACCGAGGTGAGGTGCAAACCGCGGCTCCAAATGTAGGACACGGTCACCGCCAGATCGGACGCCAACTGACGCTCAATCGCGATATCGGCCTGCTGGGTGTAAGGTGTGCGGAAGTTGCTGGACGCGATGTTCAAATTGACCGAACCAGCCGGTGGATTGAAGTTTCCGGTATTCGGCAGAACATTCGGGAAAACCGGCCCGGCAGCTTTGTCGGCGGCAGCGGAGGAGTTCAACGATATTGATTTTTGATAGAGGCCATTCCCGAGGAAGAACGAATTGATCAGTCCGCCAGGATACCGTCCGTAGAAAATCCCGTAACCGGCGCGGACCACGGTTTTGCTCTGGTTGTCCAGCGAGTAGGCGAAACCGATGCGGGGCGCGAACTGCTTGCCAAAGGACGGGATGCGTCCAGTTGCCGGATAATCCGGATTGGTCACCGTGGGTTGGGGGATGTCGGTGTAGTCGTAGCGGACGCCCAGATTGATAGTGAAGCGCGGGGTCAACTTATATTGATCCTGCACAAAGAAGCTGTAATCCTTGATGAAGAAATCGACGACCGGGTTGCCAATGGTCTGGGTGAACGTAAGCCAGTCCTTGCTTCCCGTGGTGTTGCCGCTGAGGTTATACGCAAGGGCGGTGAAACTCGGGAAGCTATAGGTTCCAGTGCGGTTGAACAGCAAGTTGGTGTAATCTTCGGTGCGGAAGAAGTCGAATCCAGCCTTGAGGGTGTGCTTCCCTCTAGTCCAGGTAAGCGTATCGGCGAATTCGTAGCGGTTTTCGCTAGGGTTCGTACGGGGATAATCGGTGGCGGTGCCCAGGCTCGATTGGCCGGTGATGCTGATACCCAGAAATCCGATACCGGGGATGGCGAGCGCATCATTCGGATAGTCGAACTGCTTGTCCTTAAACCAGCCGAAGCGGGCTTCGTTCACCATGCTGTTGGTAGGAATGGAAGTCCAGGCAAGCCGCCCGTACTTGGATCGGACCGACGAGTTAACATTGTTGCCGACCCCCTGTCCGTTATTCAGAACTGCCTGGGTTTGCAAGCCGTTCGGAGAAACCCAGCGCAATATGTTCAAGCTGGCGCTGAACGAATTTCGTTCCGTAGGTCTCCAGTCGAGTTTGCCGAAACCCAGATCCTGGTTGGAGGTACGTGGAATCGTCTGGAATTGACGGTTCAGAAAGTTACGAGCAGTGTCGCACTGCGCCTGTGTCACCGGCAGCGCGCCCGTGGCAGCGCAAGTGCCGATGAAGGTTCCGTTCGTGCTGAACAAGGGATTTCCGGCCGAGGTAATGGAAGCGATCAGCGGAAACTCACGGCGCATCGCTTCATAGTTGAAGAAGTAGAACAATTTATCTTTCAAAATCCTACCGCCGGCGCTGGCGCCTAACTGATTGCGCTTCTCCAAAGGATTGATAGTGGCAAAGGTATCCTTGGCATTGAACTCCTGGTTACGGAAAAACCAGTAGCCGGTGCCGTGGAAGTCGTTGCTGCCGCTGCGGGTCACGGTGTTGATTACACCGCCCATCGCATGTCCGAACTCCGCCGAGTAGTTGTTGGAAACCACCTGGAACTCCTGCACGGCATCCTGAGAGATTTGGGACGTGATTCGCGTTCGACCGGCATTCTCGTTGTAATACTGCTCTGTCGTGTCGTTTCCATCGGTAAGGAATGCGTTTCCACCCGCGATACCGCGGAACGAGATTAAGCCGAATACCCCGTCAGGCACCACGGCAGGCGCCAGTAAAGCGAACGAGTCCACCCGGCGGCCGTTAATCGGCAGATCTTGAATTTGAGCGGAACCGACCACTACCGAAACATCCGTCTTGGTCGAATCGACTATCGGTGCGGTGGCTTCCACGGAAATCTGCGTGCTGGCACCGGCGACCGACAGGATAGCCCCGAGTCCAATGTTCTGGCCGACCATCACTTGCAGGTTCTTCAGGACATATTCACTGAAGCCGGGCTTGTTAATTGTTACAGTGTAGCCGTCCGCGGGAACCAGCGATGGCGCGGTGAAAGCCCCTGCCGGCGTCGTGTTCAGCGTACGCTTGATGCCTTTTGCGTCATTGGCGACTATCACTTGGGCGTCGCCGATTGCAGCGCCGGATGCATCCACCACCGTTCCTGAGATGGCTCCCAAACCGGCTACCGACTGCGCAAGAATACTTACACTGCACAAGAATGTGCAACATAGAAAGAGAACTAGTAGTTTTTTCATACTCTCCTGACCTTCGTCTTTGGTTGGATGGACTCGCCAGCCGAGGCCCGGCATTTCACAGTCTCCAACGCAAGATTCCTAAAGACCCTAACTCTTACTTCCCAGGATAACGGATTTCCGTTGCAAATTTATGACAAGACTCCGGCTCGCGCACTCTGTCAAGTCCATCAGATTCATGTCGTTGCCATTTAAGCCCGACGCGGGCGTCCGGCGCGGCCCCGTGGGGACCGCCGTCCGCCGATTTGCAAGGGTTATCCCGCACAGGTGGCTGAAATTCTTTCGACGCCGCCCACGGGTAGCTCGCACGCGCGTAAAATAGCGTCTGGGTCCCATGCCCGATTTCAGGACCGATGGCGTACCGGGGAATCATGAAAATATCAATGGGTAGCTGGGCCTTCTCGTTCGGCTCCTACTCCGATCATCCAATTGCCTTCGAGCAAACGGTGGCTCGGCTGTCGAGTGCCGGTTACGACGGTATTGAAATTTGCGGCTTC
>JANXXV010000320.1 GCA_025350445.1 Bryobacteraceae bacterium
CATTCCACTGCCCGACAACAGCGTGGATGTGGTGATTTCCAACTGCGTGATCAACCTGTCGGCGGACAAAGACCGGGTTCTGCGCGAGGCCTTCCGGGTGCTGAAGCCGGGCGGGCGCTTTGCGGTTTCCGATGTGGTGACGCGCGGGGAGATGCTGCCGGAGATTCGCCAGAGCGTGTTGCTTTGGGTTGGCTGCTTGGCTGGGGCGCTGGAAGAGAACGAGTACCGGAGGAAGCTGTCGGCGGCCGGGTTTACGGAGATCGAGTTGGAGCCGACGCGGATTTACAGGGTGGACGATGCGCGGGAATTTCTGGCCGGGCAGGGGATTGATGTGGATGCTACCGCGCCACAGGTGGACGGGAAGTTTCTGTCGGCGTTTGTGCGGGCGGTGAAGCCGGCGGGGTGTTGCGGGCCGGGGTGCTGCGGATGATCAGTCGTAATTTATGATCAATTCGCGAAGGCGCGATTCCCACTCAAATGGAAGTGAATCCCACTGAAGGGCCTCATGGTCCGGGTCAAGGGGATTGAGCAGGATATTATCTCCTCCGGGGATCAAGGCTGGGGAGCGCGAATCGCAAGCTAATGGCCGCGGACGCGCCACTGCTTGCCGATTCCGGCGGTTTCGCGAGGGCTGCGACGAAGGAGATCCTGGGTGGGATCGAGAGATCCGGGTTTGGCTGGTATTCCGGTCCAGGCTTACGGCAATTTACGGGGCATTCTTCCGCGCTGGAGAGGAACCATGTCTTTGAGACAGGCGAGGCAAATGGTTTGGGGCGTAGAGGACCATGAACTCCTTGGGTTTCCAGCGGCCGCCAGGAATGTTTGGACCTATGGCGTCATAAATGCGCAGGACCGGGGTGGTTGGTGTGCCGTTGAACGCGCTATCAGGGTGGTGTCCGCAAATTGGCCAGGCACTCGGATTGGACTGCCGGAGCAGCGGCTCCGAAGCGGTCCGCCTGGATGGCGGTTGTGATCCGGGAAGCCGAGGCAGGGGCCTCGGCGCGGACCAAGGGGTCCGCCGTCCTGGGAACGGTTCAGTCCCTGCGTATTTGCGTACAAAGTTCTCAGAGGGATGCTCCATCGAAAGTTGAAGGTACGCTGCCGATGTGCTGGCCGTTGAAGCCTGAAACGCCATCGCTTTATTTCTTCGATGACATTGGTCTTGGAAAAACCCGATCTGGTCTTTACCAGGATCGTTCGCTCGTTATATCCTGGTTGAGGCAAGCTAATTTATTCTTGCGGACTTGAGGGAAAACGAGGCCTATTATTGTCACGGTATCGTAACATTTTACAGCGGTTCGGTAAAGTGTCCGGCATCGAGCCGGGATCGCTTCCATCTTCAAACGGACTTCCGCGGCCGTAACTTCCTTCGCGCTGTCACAATCCCAAATGATCGAGACCTCTCCCAGATACGGGTCCAGACTTGCCACAGGTTTGTTTCAAGCCGGCATGGCTCGACCACCGATGGGCAGTGACCAGTGGTCCGGGAGTCCCGCCGCGCGGCCGCGCACGATTCCTCTCTGCCTTGCGTATTGCGCCGTATTGCTGATGTCGATCAGCGCAACGACATTCGCACAAGAGCAAGCTCAGCCAGCAGAGGCACCTGCGGAACCCGAGCGTTGGAACCTGTTCTACCAGGCAACATCGATTGGGCAATACCACGGCACGTTTCAGTCGCCCTACTCGGGTCCATTCAGTCTGCGGAACTACATGGAACGCGATGTATCGCTGACCACTACTGTGTTCCTGGGCCTGCGTTTGGAGAAGAACACGGTGTTGTACTTTAATCCGGAAATCGCCGGGGGAAAGGGATTCAGCGGGGTAAACGGCCTGGCTAACTCCCCGAATGGCGAATTGCCCCGCGTCGCCTCGGCCACGCCAAAGCCTTATGTGGCGCGGTTGTACGTCGCGCACGATTTTGCTCTTGGAGATGAAAAGGAGCAGTTCGAAAGCCAAGCAAACCAGCTTGCCGGCCAGCGCCCGGTGAACCGGTACACAGTGACCGTAGGGCGCTTCACGCTGACGGACTTCTTTGACAATAACCGGTATTCGCATGATCCGCGATCGCAATTCATGGGGTGGGGTGTCATGTATAACGGGGCTTGGGACTATGCAGCCGACGTCCGCGGTTACACATGGGGCTGGGTGCACGAGTTGCACCGCCGCAATTGGTCTTTCCGTTATGCGAGCGCCGCGATGCCACGGGTTGCGAATGGGCTTCGATTCGACCGCCGGCTTTTTCGGAATCGAGCGGATGTGTTTGAGGGGGAATACCGGTACACGATGCGGGGGCACGCCGGTGCAATCCGGTTGCTGAATTACGAGAATTACGCCAACGGCGGCAATTATGGCGAGGCGATTCGTCAGGCGAAGGGGAGCGGCGCCGCTCCAGACGTGGTTTCGACCCGCCGCAATGGGGCCCTCAAATATGGATTTGGATTTAACATCGAGCAGGAGATTACCAAAAACGTGGGTATCTTCGGGCGGCTGGGATGGAATGACGGAAAGACGGAAAGCTTCGCGTTCACGGCCATCGACCATTTGGCGACCGCCGGCGTCTCGACTACGGGACGGCGATGGCGCAGACCGTTCGACTCTTTGGCGGCTGAATTCACGTCCAGCGGAATTTCAGATGTTCATGCGGAATATCTGGCGCGAGGAGGATATGATTTCCTGATTGGGGATGGACGCTTGCGGTATGGGCGTGAATCCATCTGGGAGACCTATTACAGCACGCGGGTATTCCCTGGATTTTTCGCCAGTTTCGATTTGCAGCATGTATCGAACCCGGCGTACAACCGCGACCGCGGACCGGTATGGATTCCCTCATTACGGCTGCACTTCGAGCTGGGGAAGAATACTTTTGCCGGACACGCCAAACCTTAAGCTGGTTTTCGGGAAATTAACTCGGCTACGCAGCGGGCCCCGGGATCGCGCCGTGGCTTGCCTTCGCGGCTGTGCAGGATTTCCCAATCCGCGAAGAGAGAGTGAATCTCGCCGGGTTGGCACAGGTATGCGGGATTCATTGGAGTGACCGCGGGATCGCTGTCGAGCATTGGGATCACTGCTACAAAGAGTCCTCCGCTTTTGAGTCCGGCGCGAATTTGCGGGAAGAGCGGGCGGTGCAGATAGTAGCAATCGCAGATGAGGTTGTAGGCATGGGGCGCGATTTGGAATTCCGGGGATTCAAGATCGAGGCATCTTGCATCGATGGCGCGGGGTAGTTCACCGATTGCCACTTGTGAGGAATCGAGCGCGGTGACGGTCCATCCGCGGGATGCGAGGTAGATGGCGTTACGGCCGCGGCCGCAGGCTAGATCGAGGGCTGCGCCAGGGGTGGCGTCCGCGATCGCCTGGATCAGCGCGGGCTCGGGGGTGCCGCGGGAACCGTAGCCGGTGCGATACTTTTCATCCCACTTGGTCATCAGCCAGCTATAGCAGACTTTGGTACGCCGATTGCAGTGACTAATTCGATACCCGCGTCGCGGAATCGTGAAAGGAGAAAACCAATGCAATGGAACCAAAAGACAATCGCGCTGGGAGTGGCTGGGGCGATTGTGCTGGCTGTGGTTGTGGTAGCCGGTGAGCGGGCTTTCGATTTTACCGGGTCGGCTGGAATTTACGCGATTCAGGTGAATCACAAATTCGGCTTTATCGATAAGTCCGGCAAAGTGGTGGTGGCGCCGCAGTTTGACGACGCCGGGGTTTTTCGCGAAGGGCTGGCGCCGGTGGCGATAGGGAAACTTTGGGGCTATGCGGATAAGCAGGGGCGGTTGGCGATTACACCGCAATTTGACATCGCCGATCCGTTTTCCGATGGAGTGGCGATGGTGGGTACGGGGCGCAAGCTGGGCTACATCCACAGAGACGGACGGTTCGCGATCAATCCACAGTTCGATGGGGCGGGCAAGTTTTCCAGCGGTCTGGCTCCGGTGATGGTTGGCGGGAAATGGGGCTACATCGATAAGGCGGCGAAGATGGTGATCAATCCGCAGTTCGATGAGGCGGGCAGCTACGCCGACGGCATGGCGCTGGTGCGGCTTGCGGACCGGTTCGGATACATCGATAAGACGGGGAAGATTGTGATTAACCCGCAGTTCGATGGGGCGGGGGAATTTTCCGATGGATTGGCGCTGGTGAATTCGGCGGGGAAGTTCGGGTATATCGGCAAAGATGGGAAGTACGTGATCAACCCGCAGTTTGACGAGGCGCGCGAGTTTTCAGACGGGCTGGCGATTGTGGCGATCAACAAGCGTTATGGATACATTGACGGGACGGGAAAGTTCGTGATCAATCCGCAGTTTGAAGACGCGGGGGATTTCTCGCATGGCGTGGCTCCGGTTTGGATTGGGAACCGGCAGGGTTATATTAATCGCGAGGGGAAGTTTGTTTGGAACCCAACTAGCTAGTGGGGGCTGGGTGGGGAAGCTGGATGGGTTGGCTGGCGCAGGGCCATGCTTGGAACCGCTACATTGCGCATCTTTTGGAAAAACCTTAGCCGCGGATGGACGCCGATAAACGCGGATTTTGAGATGAACCCCTACTGTGAGACACGGGCAATGAACGCAAATCCCCGTTCGCTGAAATTGTCTGGCATTTTGCTCTGCCAGTCAATCAAAATATTCTGATCCGGGGAAGCGGAGGCGAGCGCTGCTGGAGAGCAACTGGCCAAGGAATACCCAATTGGAAACTCATCGAGACGATTGCCGTGGGGGATCCGCATCTGCTCCCCCACTGATTCCCTGAGCTGCCATCGGATCGGTAGATTTCCCATGCCTGAAAAATTCATCTTCGGAGCGTCCGCTATTGCCCCCGAGTTGGGCGTGCCGCACTGCTCCTCGAATTCCTCCGGCGTCCGGTATCCCAGAGCCGAATGCAGCCGCTGCCCATTGTAATAGCGATCCAGAAACTCTTCCACATGCCCCCGCAGATCCTCCAGATCCTGATACTCCCGGCAATCCATCTCCTCGGTTTTGAGCGTCTTCATGAAGCTCTCACAGGTGGCGTTGTCGTATGGGTTCGCGGGCCGGCTCATGCTTGGGACCATATGATGTTTCTCCAGCAGTTTCACATAGCCGTTCGATGCGTATTGGATGCCCCGGTCGGAATGATGCACCAGGCCAGGCCTGGGTAGGCGTGCTGCGATTGCCTTCTCCAGTGCTGCTACGGCCAGGCGCGCCGCCAGCGTGCGGTCCAGTTCCCAGCCCACTACCCGCCGCGACCACTTATCCAGGATCACCGCCAGATAAACAAACTCCCGCTTCAGCCGGATGTAGGTCAAGTCCGCTATCCATAGCTGGTTGGCCGCCGTCAGCGTCATCCTTTTCGCTAGATTCAGGTACCCTTCCAGGTCATGTTCTGAATCGGAGGTGAGGACAAAGCGCCGCCGCCGAATCGCCAGCAGGTTGTCTTCCCGCATGATTCGGACCACCCGCTTGTGGTTTACTTCCAGTCCCCTCCGCCGTAATTCGGCTCCGATTCGCCGGTAGCCATAGCGGCGGTGATGCCCTAGCGCTATCTCCTGTATGGCCGCCCGTACTTCCACTTCTTCTTCCTCCGGGTGCTGCTCCAGCAGACTCCGGTAGTAGCCGCCGCGGCTTACCCGCGCCAGCCGACACATCTGTTCTACTGTCAGTTTGCCTTGCTCAGCGGCTTGGGCATGGATTTCGGCGTAGACGCTGCCGCGCCATTGTCGCCGTTCCTTGGGCCATTCCGTTTCACTCTGTGCAAGGATGCGGCGAAAAAATCCACTTCCGCCGCTTTTTGTCCGAGAGCTTCCTTTAGCGCTTTGTTCTCC
>JANXXV010000324.1 GCA_025350445.1 Bryobacteraceae bacterium
TAATAGCACTCCCCGTTGCTTAGCCAACTGTAGTTCAGAATCGAACATTTCGAGTTCTCCTGTTCTTAGCGTATCTCAACGCTAAGAACTAAGCCACAAAAAAAGAATTCTGCCATCCTTCCACTTCCATGTCGCGCACCCCGCACGAACTGAGTGGCGGGCACCGTCACTTGGTTGTATTACGCTAAAGCGTGCGTACAACTATTCCGATAACAGCTCGACGTCGGAGCTGGAGCCCACCAGTGTGACGTATGGTGAGCCGCCGGCGGCAATGTTTGAGCCGGAGTCTACATACGAAGAGTTGTCACCCTTGGCTATGGAATCGCGGCGACTTGGCGCTAAGTTCCCACACCTGACCGACGTTGAGAAGGCGCACCATCTGAAGGCGTTTGAACGGCTTGAAACAACATACGCGCTTTATCGTCTGAAGTAGCACTCCGCTGTCTGTTCCACGGGTTTGCTTCTGGATAGCTCCTACACCGCATTAACTCCCCGCATAAAAATAATCCGGTCTTGGCTCTTGACACAGTTGCGATTCCGTATAATACGTGAGGAGGTGCGGAGTGTTCGACAGAAGAGGCTTTATCAAATCGCTATCAAGTGTTCCCGTTCTGGGGGGAATGTTCAGCGGCGCGGCGGCAGCGGCCGTGAAGCGGGATTACTTTCACGAACTCGGAATCAAACCATTCATCAACGCAGCCGGAACTTACACGGCGTTGAGCGCTTCGCTCATGCGGCCGGAGGTGATGGAGGCAATTAATTTCGCCTCTAAATCATTTGTCAGGTTGAATGATTTACAGGATGCCGTGGGCAAGCGCATCGCGGCGCTGACCGGATCGGAGGCGGCCATGGTTACCTCCGGCGCGGCCGGAGCCCTGGTAGTGGGCACGGCCGGATGCGTAACCGGAGAGAATGCGCAATTCATTCAACGCCTGCCGGACACTTCAGGAATGAAGACGGAGGTGTTGGTGCAGAAATCGCATCGTTACGGATACGACCATGCGGTGCGCGCCTGCGGCGTAAAGTTGATCGAGTTTGAAACCCGTGAAGAGATGGAGCGCGCCGCGGGTGACCGTACCGCGATGATGCTGTTTTTCAACGCGAATGAGCCGCTGGGACAGATTAAGGCGGATGAGTTCATCGCATTCGGTAAGAAACACGGCATCCCCACCTTCAACGATGCGGCCGCGGACACGCCGCCGGTGGAGAACATCACCAGGTATGTGAAGATGGGCTGGGATCTGCTGACGTTCTCGGGCGGTAAGGGAATTCGCGGTCCGCAAAGCGCAGGGCTATTGTTGGGACGCGCGGATTTGATCAAGGCGGCACGGCTGAACAGTTCGCCGAATAGCGACACCGTGGGCCGCGGGCTGAAGGTGAACAAGGAAGAGTTGCTCGGGATGATGGTGGCGCTGGAAGTGTTCATGAAGCGCGATCATGAAGCCGATTGGCGCGAATACGAAAAGCGCGTCAAGATGATCGGCGACAGCGTTCAATCCATCAAGGGAATCAAGACCGAAACCTGGATTGGGGCGATTGCCAATCACGTCCCGCACCTGAAGATTACCTGGCCCGGCGGCGATATCAAAACCTCTCTGGCCGATCTTCAGAAGAAGCTACGCGAGGGCAACCCGTCGATTGAAGTCACCCCGGGGCTCGACAACGGGCTGGTGATCGCAGTGTGGATGTTAGAACCGGGAGAGGCCGAGATTGTGGCCCGCCGGCTGCGCGAAGTACTGAAAGCCGGCTGAGGGATCAGGCGGCCCTACGGCTAGTCGGCCATGTCGAAAAGCATGGTCTGGTATTCTGCCGGTGTCTTCCTTCGCGACGGCTTGTGCCGCTCGTCGGAAGAGCCAAACTCCCGCATGGCCCGAACCAGCCGCGTGTGATGTTGGAAGATGTCGAGCAGTAGCCGGCATCGCCCGCAACCGCCGCGAATGCCGCCCTCGCCGTCCTGCTCCGGGTCGTATCCCTGATGCTTACCGCATCTCCCTTTCCATTTCACTGTCCCTATTTTCAACATCCGGAGTTTAGCTTAGCAGACCCTCCCGCGACGCCAAACTGCCACCATGCCTAACGCAATGCCGAGTAGGGCCAGCGTCCCAGGTTCAGGTGTGGCGGAAAGCTGATTTGGGCTGCTCAGCGTGGTGATTTGTCCGGCATAGTCCAACCCAAACGAGCTACCGGCAAGCTGCATGACCTGAAATTGAATGGTATTCGCCGCGCCGGTGTTCCAGTAGGGCGCCAAATCGGCCGTGCCGAATGTTTTCGTCGTGTTGACTAGACATCCGATGGCAGTGCCGGCGCAGGGGATGTTACTCGGACCGGTGGACGCCGCAAATATTTGAGTTCCATTTACATATACAGCGGCCGTATCGTCGGCCAGTACAGATAGAGAAGCGCTCTGCACCAGGCCATCCAGAATGAAGTTTTGGGTAAACATAATGTTGGTTCCATTGGGGAAAACAACGTATCCCGGAGTGGAAGGATTACCCGTGGAAGCCGTCGAAACCCAGGATGAGCCGGCAAGCGGATCTGCCCACGCCGGGTTCTTCGAGATGTTCACCGTGGCGTTTCCGCTATTGTTTATAGTGGTTGCAGCCGAGCTGTCCAATTGAATGGTGGTTGCCCTGGCGCCTGGAGCCAGCGAAAAAGCCAGGAATGATATATAGAGTAATGTCTTCAGAAATTCACCTCTCGTGAATTCCATTCAAACATTTAAGGTTGCTGAAAACGATAGTTCCAGCGGCTCATTCGGCGGTACTAATCCGTCAGGCTGACATTGTCTCCGTGGGCGTACTCCTCAGCCGGCGGTTCTCTATCACCTGCTCGAAATACCGCTCCGCCCAGAGGCAAAGCGTGTGCAGCGGTTCGGTCAACGTCAGCCCCAGGGGCGTCAGCGAATACTCGGCTTTCGGGGGATCCACCGCATAGACGGTCCGGTCCACCAAGCCGTCGCGTTCCATGTTTCGCAGCGTGTGCGTCAGCATCCGCTGCGAGATTCCCGGAATGTCCCGCTTCAATTCGCTGTACCGCCGTGTGCCGTGCTGCAACTGATGAACAATCAGGACAAACCATTTGTCGGCCACCAGTTCCAAGGCCAGCTCGGACCCGAGTTTCTGCCTCACAACGGCCCCACAGGTACACCGGAGTAGGTATCGAACACCGCTGTGCCCTCTTGCCGAACTGGTCTCATCCCTCCATAATAGCGGTGATTATGAACATCGGAATCATTGGCGCCGGCAATGTCGGCGGAACGTTAGGAACCGGTTGGGCGCGTAAGGGACATTCCGTGCTGTTCGGAGTGCGGGACGCATCGGCTCCGGAATTGAAGGAACTATTGGACCGCGCCGGCGCATTGGCGAAGGCGGGCAGCGTGGCTGACGCGGGCGCCTGCGATGTCGTCGTACTGGCAACCCCTTGGGATGCCACCGAGTCGGCGATTCAAAGCGCCGGCGGTCTCGGCGGCAAAGTGGTGCTCGATTGTACAAATCCGCTGCTGCCGGATCTGTCGGGGCTTATCTTCGGGAACAACACTTCAGGCGGCGAAAAAGTGGCCGGGTGGGCGCCGGGAGCTACCGTTGTCAAAATCTTCAACACCACCGGTTTTGGAAACATGGCGGATGCGGTTTACAACGGTGAACCGGGCACAATGTTTTATTGCGGCGACGATGCGGCGGCAAAGCAAGTGGCCGCGCAACTGGCCGGAGACTTAGGCTTCGACCCGATCGACTCCGGTCCGCTCACGCAATCCCGGCTGCTGGAACCCTTGGCGCTGCTCTGGATCACGCTGGCCATCAAGCAGGGCCTGGGCAAGGATTTCGCCTTCAAACTGATGCGGCGGTAAGCTATTCCAGGCGGTAATTCGGGGCTTCCTTGGTGATGATCACGTCATGCACGTGGCTCTCGCGCAGCCCTGCCGACGTCACCCGCAGGAAGGTTGCCCGCTCCTGTAATTCCGGAATGGTGGCGCAACCGCAGTAGCCCATGCCGGACCGCAGACCGCCTACCAACTGAAACACCAGGTCGGAAAGCAGTCCCTTGTAGGGAACGCGGCCTTCAATTCCTTCCGGAACCATCTTGCCGTTGGTATCTTGTGCGTAGCGGTCGGAGCTGCCCTGTGCCATCGCGCCCAGCGATCCCATTCCGCGATAGCTCTTAAACGTGCGGCCCTGGTACAGAATCGTTTCGCCGGGGCTTTCTTCCGTCCCGGCCAACAGACTGCCAATCATAACGCAATCGGCGCCCGCGGCAATTGCTTTCGTCACGTCGCCGGAGTATTTGATGCCGCCGTCGGAGATCAACGGGACGCCCGTGCCCCGTGTGGCCTTCGCGCTCTCGGCAATGGCGGTGATTTGCGGAACACCCGCGCCGCTCACCACTCGCGTGGTGCAAATAGAGCCTGGTCCGATTCCAACTTTGACGCCATCGACGCCCAGCTTGATCAGATCGCGCGTGCCTGCATAGGTGGCCACATTCCCGGCAATCAACTGCACGTCCGGCATCACGTGCTTCAGGTGTCGCACCGCATCCATCACCCGCTCGCTATGGCCATGCGCGGTATCGATCACCAGCAAATCGCACTTCTTCTCCACCAGTTCCTGGGCGCGTTCCAGGTAATCGCCGGTTGCACCAAGAGCTGCTCCTACACGCAGCCTGCCCTGTTCGTCCTTGGCGGCGTTCGGGTACTTTAACTTCTTCTGAATATCCTTAACGGTGATCAGGCCCTTTAGATAGTAGTTCTCATCCACCACCAGCAGCTTTTCTACGCGGTGGCGGTGCAGAATGCTCTCGGCTTCTTCGAGTGTGGTCCCCACGGCAACGGTAATCAGGTTGTCCTTGGTCATCACGCTGGAAATCGGCAGGTCGAAACGGGTCTCAAAACGCAAGTCGCGGTTGGTGAGAATGCCAACCAGCTTCCCGTTCTTGGTCACCGGTACACCGGAAATGCGGTAGTGCTTCATTACTTCGAGCGCGTCGGAGATTTTCTTCTCCGGGTCGATCGTCACCGGATCCACGATCATCCCGCTTTCACTGCGCTTCACCCGATCCACCTCTTCGGCCTGGCGCTCGATCGACATGTTCTTGTGGATGATTCCGATGCCACCCTGCTGCGCAAGCGCAATCGCCAGGTGCGATTCGGTGACTGTATCCATGGCCGAACTAAGAATCGGGATGTTCAGCCGGATGGTACGCGTTACCGAAGTTCGGGTATCCGCGTTGTTTGGAAGCACCGTACTGTGCGCTGGTTGCAGCAGTACATCGTCAAACGTGAGGCCTTCTTGAATTGTGTCCGGAACCATGCGAAGTTCTCTTCATGATAACAGGATGGCTCTGATAAACTAAAGGATTCCCGGCATTAGGAGCCGGTCTCTCCAAATTATGCAAGCTACACAGATACGCCCCGGCATGGTGATCAAGTACAACAACGAGTTGTATTCCATCTTCAGCATGGTTCACCGCACGCCGGGCAACCTCCGCGCTTTCGTGCAGGTCCGGATGCGGAATCTGCGCAACGGTTCCATGATGGACAACCGCTTCTCTTCCACCGAAAGCATCGACCGCGCAATTTTGGACGAACAGGAGATGGAGTATCTGTACGACGACGGTGAATACTACTACTTCATGCACACCGAATCGTTTGAACAGATGCACCTTACGAAGGAGATCCTCGGCGACGCGGTGGATTATCTGATTCCGAACTTGAAGGTCAAAGTGGAATTCTACGAAGGGAAGCCGATGAGCGTGGAATTGCCGGCTAGCGTGAACATGACGGTGATGGAGACCGAGCCGGGTTTGAAGAGCGCCAGCGTTTCAAACGTCACAAAGGCGGCGAAGATGGAAACCGGCTTGATCGTACAAGTGCCGGCGTTCATCAACGAAGGCGAGAAAATCCGCGTCAGCACTTCAGAGGGCGCGTATCAGGAACGGGCTTAAGGTCTAACACGAAAAACCGCTCCCTGACGGTCACGGCTCGGTCATTGAATCCGAGCCGTGACCGTCAGGGAGCGGTACCCCACTAGCTCTCAATCGCCAGCAACAGCTCATCTTCTTCCACCGCGAGTACGGTCCGCAGATCGATAACCAATCGATCGTTTTCAATCCTCGCAATCACGGGCGGTTCTGCAGACCGCAGCTTACGTTCGAGAGCGATCACATCGTCCACGTCGATCGCAATCAAAACCGTTGGAAGCGATTGTGCCGGAGTTGCTCCGCCCCCAATCACCGACTCGCCTTCGATGAGCACCGTTTCATAGCGGCTGATCCGGCGTTGGAACTCTTCCGCTCTGGTCCGGATCCGGTCTGCCGAAAGCGAGAGCATCCGCAGTGCTGGAATCTGGTCCCAATGTTCGAAGACCAGGCTGCGAAGGGAAGTTTCCAGCGCCTGGCAGATCAGCTTGTCCAGCCGGAAGGCCCTGAACATTGGGTTGCGCCGCAACCTTACCACCAGATCCGCGCGGCCGGCCAGTATGCCGGACTGCGGCCCGCCCAGCAATTTGTCCGTGCTGAACGACACCAGATCCACGCCGCCCTTAAGGCTGTCGGCCACCAGCGGCTCGTGAAGTCCGAAGGGTTTCAAGTTAACGATACAACCGCTTCCGAGGTCTTCATAGAGCGGAATCGAGCGTTCCTTCGCCAGCGCGGCCAGTTCGGCTAGCTCCGGCTTGCCGGTGAACCCGTCAATCCGGAAATTGCTGGGATGCACACGCAGCATCAGTCGCGTTCGTTCGTTGATCGCATTCCGGTAGTCGTCGACGTTTGTCTTGTTGGTGGTCCCGACTTCGCGAAGAATCGCACCGGACCGGGCCATGATGTCCGGAATCCGGAAGCCGTCGCCAATCTCGATGAGCTCTCCCCGCGATACGATCACTTCATAACCCGCGGCCAGTTCATGCAGCGCCAGATACACCGCGGCGGCATTGTTGTTGACCGCGATGGCAGGGCAACCGAGCAGCCGCTCAAGCAACGCACCAGTATGTACGTCGCGTTTGCCTCGCTTCCCGGTAGCGAGGTCATATTCCAGATTTGAATAGCCGGAGATAGGCTCAAAGCGCGGCAGCGGCGCGCGGCCAAGGTTTGTATGCAGCACAACACCGGTGGCGTTGATTACCCGCCGCAGCGAGGGCCGGGCGATAGCAGCCAGCCGATCCAATACCTGCTGTTCCAGCCCGGATGCACGAAGGTTTTGCCGCGCCTCGGCCAGCACGCCGCGGACTTCGGTTAGTAGCATTGATCTGGGATAGTCCGCTGATTGCGGTTTCAAGCGGTTGACCAGTTCGTCCACGGAGGGAAGTTCGCGTAGAATCTGGTTGGTATCCGCCATTTACTTATTGGACTGCAAACCGGACCGTCCGTGGTGGCGCAATTCGGCCATCTTGATTCCGGTTACGGCCAGGGCTACAAATCCAGCAATCAATAGCGGCAGGGTGATTACGCTCCACATCACCAGTGAAAATCGCTTCGCGACACCCCCGGTAACGCCGAACAGCGCCAGCCCGACTACCGTTAAAGCCTGAAACGCGCCGACATTCCCCGGCGCCTGCGGAACAACCGAGCCAAGCCGGAGAATCACCATCAATGTCGCCGCCTGCCCGATGGTGAGGTCGAACCCCGGATAACCTTTGGCAAGCGCGTAGATGGGAACTATCTGCATCAGCAGGTAAGGCAGGCTGGTAGCGGATGAGAAGTATAGATACTTCGAATGACCGATGATGTGGAGATCTTCAATGACGACATTGAGATTCGAAAGTATGCGGTTCTTTGAGAATACATGCATCGATTGCTGCTTGTAGAACATGGCAACCCCGAGCAACGCGCCGCAGATCAGGACAAACACAGCCAACACCACTCCGCCCTCCTTCAGATAAGCGGGCAGGGCAGGCCCAAATTGGATGGTGATGATCAGGCAGACCACCAGCCAGATGCCGTCAAAGATTCGTTCGATCAGCGCCGAGGACAGCGAGACTGAGATGGGAAGTTTTGTCCAACGGGAGAGCAGCACGCAGCGGATGACTTCGCCGGTGCGGAAGGGCAGCACTTCGTTCGCGAAGAGACCGACGTAGATGGCGCGCAACGAGTTCCAGAAAGGCACCTTCGCCAGCGGCGTCAGCAGCAGGCTCCAGCGCCACGCGTGCCAGAAATAAACCAGGATGTCGCTGATCACGGCCACCGTGACCCATCCCCAGTTTGTACTCCAGAGCTCTTCTTTCAGATTCGCGAGCTCGGCGCCGCGCAATACCCAATACAAACAACCGATAGAGAAGATGTTGGTAGCTATCAGCAGAATTGTTGAGGAATACTTGCGCTTGCAACTCTCCCCGCTTGCCTCGTTTGAACCGTCCAACTCACCATCATAATCGATGTAACCCGCACTACTCTTTCTGCTACACTGTCGAAGCTGAGAGAGCTAATGAAAACACTTCGCCGTGTCGGGGTCCTGGGTGCCGGAACCATGGGGTCCAAGATTGCCGCACATTTTGCAAACGCGGGCGTTCCCGCATTGCTGTTGGACATCGTATTGCCAAACGTTCCGGACCGGAACGCCGCGGCTAAAAAAGGAATCGAGACCGCGGCCAAACAGAAGCCGGCCGGTTTCTTCACCGAAGAAGCCATGGCGCTGGTGGAGCCGGGCAACTTCGAGGACAACCTTTCCGAACTGGCCAGTTGCGATTGGATTCTGGAAGCGGTCACGGAAAATCTTGACGTGAAACGCGCGTTGTGGCAGAAGGTGGATGCCGTTCGAAATCCCGATGCCATCTTATCAACTAACACTTCCGGCATTCCGCTGGCCAAGATCTCAGAAGGATTCTCCGCCGCGTTTCGCCGGCACTTCCTGGGTACGCACTTCTTCAACCCGCCGCGCTATCTGCACTTGGCTGAGGTGATCCCCGGTGCAACCACCGATCCCGAAGTGGTCCGGTTTGT
>JANXXV010000339.1 GCA_025350445.1 Bryobacteraceae bacterium
GCGCGGTGTACGGCAGGAAGCCGCGCGGAGAACTCCGCCGCCGCCGCAACGTCGAATAAGGTGGTCGAAGTTGCCAGCACTTTTTTCGCCCGCGTGATCCGCTTCTCGATTGCAGAATGACTGCTCACGAAGGCGCTGGCGATCTCACTTACGCTGAAGCCGCAGAGGATGTGGAGAACCAGCGCCACCCGCGCCTCCTCCGGCAGGCGGGGATGGCAGCAGGAAAACATCATACGAAGCAAGTCGTCTTTGATCGCGTTCGCTCCAAACAGCTCCTGCACCGGAGGGGCTGCGGCGCCTTCGCCTTCCAAAAGGCGAGTCAGCTCGGGTGCGATGACGCTCCAGGTGCGCTCGCGCCGCAGAATATCCAGCGCCCGGTTCTTCGCCGTGGCCATCAGCCACGCCGAAGGGTTGTCGGGGACACCGCGGAATCTCCATACCTGGAGGGCGCGGCAAAAGGCGTCCTGGACGACATCTTCCGCCAACGCGAGGTTGTGGACTCCAAAGATGCGCGTAAGCGTGGCGACAATGCGCCCCGCTTCGCGCCGGAACAAATGATCTTCCAGTTCCATCACATTTTCATGACGGGCCGCACTTCGACGGCGCCTTCGGCCTCGAAGATCGGACAGCCCTTTGAAAGCTCCACCGCCTGCTCCAAATCCTGGGCCTCAATCAGCGTGTAGCCGCCGATCACGTCCTTGGCCTCGGCAAACGGCCCGTCAGTCACGGTCTTCTGTTTGCCCTTCACCAGTTTGCCCGAGCGATCGAGCGGATGGCCTTGATCTTTGAGATGACCTTTCTCCCGTAGATCCTTCATCCATGCCATCCATTTCTGCATCATCTCCTGCCAGCGTTCGGGCGATCTCCCGCTTTCACCGCCGCGGTAAAGAAATACATATTCGCTCATCTAGTTTCCCCTTTCAGTTTGGCACTCTGCCTCCCCTTATCGGGGCGGACGCAGCGTGCTTCCACCTATGAGACGTTTGAGAAACATTCTACCGGACAGGTTTAGCGAACTCTTTTCTGCGAAAGCCGGAGGTCCAGAGTGTTATCCTGAGGCCGTGGCGAGGCCGCAGGCGTGAGAATTCGCTACCTGATCGGGCTGGCCCTGGCAATTGCAATCTTGTTGTGGGTGTTGGTATTTCTGGCCGTGGTATTGGCCCGAGGTTCTAATGTCTCGCGATGCCCTCGCTGCCAGTCCATCAGAATTCGGCCCGCTTGGCCCAAATTTTTAGATGGCATCCTGTACCGGGCTCAGGTCTCGCCCTATCGTTGCGAAGCATGCAAGAAGCGCTTCTACCGAATGAGAGGCAAGCGAGTTCCAGTGAGTGTACCGACAAAAGATTAGCGTTCACACTCCTGTTCACCGCAACCAACGCCGCAGTCGCCTAAGCAGGTATAATCGGACCTTGCACGCACACCATGCGAAATTGACCAGGCGCGTAATGCTGACACGCGCTGGGGCCGCTCTCACCATGGCCGCGCTCCCCAAACCTGCCCTGGTTGCCGCGGACTCCGGCAGCTCCGTCATGGCGACGCTGGCGGGTTATATGAGCGAAGCGCACGGCCGTGAGCTTCCCGGCGAAGTGGTACAGGGGGCGAAACATCACATCCTGGACACCTTCGCGGCCATGATATCGGGCTCCCAACTGCCCCCGGGACGCCACGCTATCCAGTTCGCACGCGCCATGAGCGGCCAGAAAATCGCCACCGTGGCGGCTTCGCAGATCCTTTGCGGAGCCATCGATGCAGCCTTTGCGAACGGGGAACTGGCCCATTCCGATGAAAGCGACGACGATTACACCGCGGGCGGCGCTCATCCGGGCTGTGCCATCGTGCCGGCCGCGCTGGCGTTAGGCGAACAGTTCGGCATCAGCGGAACACACTTCATTCGCGCCGTCACGCTGGGCTACGACATTGGAATGCGAGCCTATAAGACCCTGGACAAGGGATCGCTAAAAGAAACCCACGGCTTGGTAGGAACGATGGGCGCGGCAGCGGCAGGCGGATGCGTGGCGCGGCTGAACGTTCAGCAAATGCGCTGGCTGGTGGATTACGCCGCACAGCAGGCCGGCGCCGGCATCGGCTCGTGGCGGGAAGACACGGATCATATCGAAAAGGGATTTCTTTTCGGCGCGATGAGTGCGCGCAACGGCGTTACCGCTGCCCTGCTGGTTCAATCCGGCTGGACTGGCGTCAATGATGTTCTCTCCGGCCCGCAAAGCTTTGTGAAATCCTACGCACCCAAAGCCGATCCGGCGGGATTGATTGACTCGTTGGGGACGCGCTTTGAAGTGATGCTGACCAGTATCAAGGGTTGGACGGCGGGCGGCCCGCTGCAGACGCCGCTCGATGCCATCGTGAATTTGCGCAAGCGGCGGCCGTTCGAGGCAAACGAGGTGCAGCAGGTAGTGGTGCGCTCCGCCACCAGCCAGGCGGAGCGCGTCGACAACCGCGAAATGCCCGACATCAACCTCCAGTATCTGCTCGCCGTCATGCTCCTCGATAAGAATGTTTCCTTCCAGGCGGCGCACGACAAAACCCGCATGCAGGAGCCGGTTGTCCTAGAACAACGGGCGAAAGTACGGCTGGTCGGCGATGACGATTTGGAACGGCTCTTGCCTATGCGTGTGGGAATCGTCGACATCACCTTGAAAGACGGGACGCACCTGAATGAGCGCGTAGACAATGCCCGCGGCACTCCCGAGAACCCCATGACGCGCGAAGAAATCGTGGCTAAAGCGCGCGATTTAATCACACCAGTGCTCGGCCCGGCCAAGTGCTCCAGGCTCATCGAGCGAATTTTGGATCTCGACAGCTTGAAAAACGTGCGCGAATTGCGGCCTTTACTGCAGCGGGCCTGACGTCTTAACAACAGCCACTTAAATCGGATAAAGTTTAGTTAGTGGTTGGTGGTTTAGCCTTCGGGAGGTCTCCGGCAATGGTCGAGATGCAGCGGCCGGTCAGAATTCTTTTGGCCGAAGACAGCACAATCGATGCGTACTTATTCGAAGAATCGTTACGCAGTACGGGCATGGACGTTGAAATCGATCACTGCAGCGATGGCGAAGAGTGCTTGCAGAAAATCTCCGGCGAACGGTCCGCCGCCATCCCCGACCTCTGCGTAATCGATTTGCATTTGCCTCACGTCGATGGCCTCAAGCTGGTGGAGGCGATTCGAGCTAATCCCGCCTTCTCCCGCACTCCGTTGATCGTGCTGACTTCGTCATCTTCGACAAAAGAAAAGAATGTTTGTCTCGACCTGGGCGCAAACGCCTTCATCAGCAAGCCTAAGAACCCGGACGATTTTGTGACCGTGGTGGCGTCCACGGTCCGCTCCGCGCTGATCGGCGAAGATACACGTCAGCGATCGGCTGCCATTATCGAGTCGTCGGAAGACGCCATTATCAGCAAATCCGTAGATGGAATCGTCCAATCGTGGAATGCCGGCGCAGAGCGAATTTATGGCTACGCGGCGGAGGAAATGATTGGCCGCCCCATGACCATTTTGGTTCCGGCCGGACGTCATGATGAAGAGGCGGAAATTCTTGGCCGTCTGCGGCACGGCGAATCGGTCCATCATTTCGAAGCTGTCAGAGTTCGCAAAGATAGCCAGCAGATCTTCGTGTCCGTGACCATTTCGCCAATTAAGAACAAAGAGGGCGAGATGATTGGCATCTCGCACATTGCCCGGGATATTAGCGAGCAAAAAGTGCTGGAACGGCAGCGTCAAAGCCAGCGGCTGGAGAGCCTCGGACTGCTCGCCGGCGGGATTGCTCACGATTTCAACAACCTGCTCACCGGCATTTTGGGAAATGCAAGTTTGATCTCGGAAGGGCTGACGAGTTCAGATCCCAATTACCAATACCTGCAGGATCTGACGAAATCGGCTGAGAAGGCCGCTGAACTCACCATGCAACT
>JANXXV010000372.1 GCA_025350445.1 Bryobacteraceae bacterium
GCCCCGATTTCAACCCGGCGCGGATACTGCATCTCGCTGTCTTCGGAGCTTGGATCTTCATGCTTGTCAAGACCAGCCAACAGCAGATGTTCCGGCTTCCAATCGTCGGCGAGTTGGCCGACCGCTCGGTTGCCGAGCAGCGTTAGCAAACCTATCGCTTGCGGTTGCCCGAAAAGAGGCCCCTTTCCGGCACTCGAGCGGCAGGTGTGGCCCTGGTGGAATAACCGCCCGCACGCCTAAATCGCCCGCAGGCGCGCAATACCACCCCCTGGGGACGTCGAAAACCGATGAACCGGCAATGTTCCACGGGAGAAACGCGAGCCTGCAAATCATTCAGTCTGAATGATTTAGCTGGCGGTGAGGGTGGGATTCGAACTATCCCACCATTTTGATAATAGGCAAGTTATTGATTCTGCAAAGATGCAAAAACGCCAGAATCGATACTTCCGCCGAACGGAGGTACACGGCGGGTACACGGACCGCAAAACAAGCATTGAAGGTGAGTGCCAGATATGACGGCCGCCATCTATGCCCGCGTTAGCACTTCCGACGGCAAGCAGGATGCTGAAAATCAATTATTGGAACTGCGCGGATTCGCGAAGTCACAAGAATGGTCAATTTTCCACGAGTACATTGACCACGAGAGCGGCAAGACCGCGGACCGTCCGCAATTCCGACAACTCTTCACCCATGCCAGCCAGCGCAAGTTTGATATCGTCCTGTTCTGGTCACTGGACCGATTGACGCGCGAAGGGGCGCTTGCGACACTGCAACACCTTCAGAGACTAAGCGACTACGGCGTGGCATTTCGCTCCTCCACTGAGCCCTATCTTGACTCGTGTGGGATTTTCAAGGACGCAATCATCGGAATCATCGGGACGATTGCGAAGCAGGAAAGACTTAGAATTTCTGAGAGGGTAAAAGCCGGATTGGCACGGGCCAAAGAACGTGGCACCCGGAGCGGACGAAACATAGGAAGGCCGCTGGTTATACTCCGGCGCGATCAGGTGGCCCAACTTCGCAAGGAAGGGCTCTCTTGGAGCCAGGTCGCGGCCAGGACGGGCGGAAGCGTCGGCACGGTACGCCGAGTCCATCGAAAGGCGGCCGACGCCGCACAGCCTTGCCAAAACCCTTCACAGGAGATCCCATGAGCAGCGACAGAAGCAATCAGGATTCCAGGCACCCTCACGGTCTGCCACAACCGGTAGGTTTTGACATGGGGCTAGCGGCTGGCCAACCGCAGGGCTTAGTGAAACTACCTCCGATACCGGCCGAGTTGTCTGGCGAACCACTCAAGCGAACCTTACCCCCACGTCAGGTGATTGCCAACAGGAAACTGTCTGCGTTTGTTCAGAGACAGGCTCGGGCGGTAAGGAAGAAGTTTGGCCCCGTGGATCGCGCAACGGGAAATCAACTAGCTCGAATTTTTCTGTCCGTGATCGTCCCACGAAAGAAACAGGGCCGGCCGATGACGCCTGAAGTAAAGGAGGCTATGCGGCTCCGAGCACAGAGGCCTAGACCTAAGTGGCCGTCGGTGTTCAGGCAAGTCATTTCTGGTTACTGGACCCTTCCCAGGTTAGAGCGAGAAGATCTGGCACGAAAACTACAACACGCAGTCCGGGCCAACGAGAAGCGATCTCAACACAGGGCTACCGCCTGAGTTGGCCGAACTCTCGGTCGCGTTCTACACTAAAACATATTTACCGGTCCCTCCCACAACCGGTGATTTCTACGTGAATCGTATGGCTGAATAAGACGTCCACTTTTGGTGACAGTCACTATTGCCGGCAGTACTTTATGTCATAGAAATACTTGGCCAGGCACTCTAAATTGGAGTTGTGAAATCCAAGACGTTCGATCAGATCGAATCAATGCGTCAGAAAGCAGTCCGCTTCCTGCGAGACGTAGTAGGCGACCCCGATAAAGCCGAAGAGTTTGAAGCGATGTCGCCCGCTGACTACGCCGAACACAAAAAGATTCGCATGATCGAGAACCCGTCTGATATTTCCAAATTCAAATCCCACCGAAGGAGCACCACCACCATGGCACGAAAAACTTACGCCGAATTGCAGGAAGAGTTGAACCTAAAAACGGCAGTTCACCTTGTGATTTTGCCGTACTCCCAGCTTTTCGTTACCGCTCGCTGACGGTCACGGTTCAGTAAAATCAGTACGTTACCGAGCCGCGCGCGTGAGCGAGCGGTAACGAAAAGCAACTGCTCCGCACCTCACCAATCTGGTGACAACTGCTTTTCTCGCATCGGCTTGATACGCAAGACGTTGA
>JANXXV010000417.1 GCA_025350445.1 Bryobacteraceae bacterium
GTATCAGGACTTTCGCATCCGGCTGGCTTCGTCCGTTGATGCGGGTTCGTTGAACGCCGAGGACCGGGCCGACTACGACATTCTGCAGGACCAGATTTCACTGGCGCTGCTGGAGATCGATACGATTCAGAGTTACAAGCATAATCCCACGATGTATGTGGAATTGATTGGGAACGCGCTGTATTCGCCGTTCATTCTGGAGTACGCGGACAAGACCACGCGGTTCAGGCAGATTATTGCGCGGCTGTTGAAAATTCCGCTGCTGGTGCAGCAGGCCGAGCGGCAACTGGTTAGCGCGCCGGAAGTATGGACTACGGTGGCGCAGGGCGAGAACGAGGGGAACATCGCGCTGATCGACCAGGAGATGCACGCGGCTGTGCCGGCCGAGTTACGGGAAGAATATGAGACGGCCGCGAATGGCGCGGTGAAGGCGCTGCATCAGTTCAATGATTTCTTGAAGCAGGGATTGAGCCAGCGCCCTTACGAGTGGCAGTTGGGCAGCGATAAATACGCGCAGAAGTTCCGGTTTGTGCTGGCCACCGATCAGACGCCGGGGCAGGTGCTGGCTGGGGCCGAGTCGGAATTGAAACGCGTGCGGGACCAGATGTATGAGATTGCGCTGCCGATGTATCAGAAGCTGCATCCGGATTTGAAGGGCAAGCCGGAGTTAAATGAAGTGGTTTCGGCGGTACTGGCGCAGATTGGGGAGAAGCACGCTACGCCGGACACTTACTTCAGCGACGCTCGGCGGGACTTGCAGGAGACGCGGGAGTTTGTTCGTGCAAAAGACTTGTTGACGCTGCCGGCGCGGGACAACCTGCAGGTGATTGAGACACCGGAGTTCATGCGCGGGATCTATTCGGTGGGCGGGTTTAGCGCGGCGCCTGCACTGGAGCCTCAGCTTGGGGCGTTCTACTGGATTACACCGATTCCAAAAGACTGGCCGAAGGCGCGGGTGGATTCGAAGCTGCGGGAGTACAACTTTTACGCGCTGAAGCTGCTGACGATTCATGAGGCGATGCCGGGGCATTATGTGCAACTGGAGTATGCCAACGATATTCAGCCGCCCTTGCGGCGGATCTTCCGGAGCGTGTTTGGCAATGGGGCTTATGTGGAAGGCTGGGCTGTTTATGCTACCGAGGTCATGCTGGATCAGGGGTATCTGGACAACAGTCCCGAGATGCGATTGACGTTTATGAAGCAGCAGTTGCGGATGATTGCGAATACGATTCTGGACATCCGGCTTCAGACTATGGGGATGACCGACCGGGAGGCGATGGACCTGATGCTGAAGGATGGGTTCCAGGAGAATGAAGAGGCCGTGGGGAAGCTGCGGCGGGCTAAGCTTTCTTCCACGCAGTTGCCGACTTACTACGTGGGCTGGCGGGATTGGCGGCGGGTGCGGGCGGCGTATACGAAGGCGTCCGGCGGCGGGTTGAAGGAGTTTCACGAACGGGCGTTGAAAGCGGGCGCGGTTCCGCTGCCGGTGCTGTCGCGTTTGTTGACGGGCAAGGGGCTTTAGACGGACGCGGGCAAGCGCCCCCTTTGAGCGGATGGCCGGTCGCGCGGGGCTATTCAAATGTCAAGGAACCGCGGGCTGAACCACATGATGGAAGCCCTGTGGCGCTGGTGATTTAGCCGTTGGCCTCCGCCGGGGCCGGGGGATTCGCCGGGCCTTCGTAGTTTTGCGAAACGCAGCCAATTCCAATTTCGGACGGATGAGAAGAAGGTGAAATTGTATTCGTATAAAGAGAAGTTCAGGGCGAATGTGAAGGCCCGGGAGTTTTATTCCGCGCAGCCCAATTCGTATCGAAGGCCAGTGAACTGGCGGGCGATGAGCGCCAAGAAAGCAGAGACGAGATGGCGGCGGCTGGCGAAGGTGATGGAATATTCGGAAAAAGGGGCGGCGTTTGGCTTAGCGAAAGACGTCCGGCCATGAGATAGTGGAATGACATCTTCGCTGCGTCTCCCAAACAATGAAAGCAATTGCAAATCAGACACTCGCCCGGCGTGATAACTTGTGCGGGGGAATCTGTATTTGAGCGGGCGGAAGAAGCAGATCCGGGCGGATTTTGCCGGCGCTACCACGCTTGCGTTGCTGGAGAAAGTGGCAGCGGAGGCGCTTCGGCTGGGCGAAGAGAACAAGCGGCTGACGGCGGAATTGAAAACCGTTTTACGGCGGACAAAGCCGGCGGTGAAGAAAGCGGCGAAGCAGGCGTTGAAAGGCGTGGCGGCGCCGGCGGAAGACGAGGCTGTTCAGGCGCCTGTGGTGGAAAAGAAGGCTGGTCTGCGGCGTCAGGCGCTGGGGATGGGGCTGGCGCGGTTTCTGGGAGCGCGGCGGCCTTTGTGAGCCCCCGATTGTGGCCTCCCGGCCCGCGCGTGCTACTGTCAGGGGTTCGCGGAGGCGGAACGAGGGCGGTCCGCGCAGACCTGGGGTCTGCCCCACCTTCGGGATCTTGAGAATACTGCTCATGGGGTTCATGGGTGGCCATGAGAATACTGCTCATTGGGTTCATGGGCGGATCTTGAGAATGCTGCCCATTTAGTGCTCATGGGTGGCCCCTGGAATGCTGCGTGTGTGCCTTTTGTTCTAGAATTCCTAGTGTGAGGATCAACGTGATTCTGTTATGGATGATGATGCTGGCATTGCCTTCCCTGGCGATGGCCGCGGTTACTTACGCCGACGTGAAGCCGATCCTGCGGGAGCGGTGCGAGGGTTGTCATCGGGCTGGTGAGATTGGTCCGATGGCGTTTGGGACTTACAAGCAGACGCGGCCCTGGGCTAAGGCGATCCGGCAGGAGGTGGTGGAGCGTTCGATGCCACCGTGGCATGCCGATGCGGAGACCAGCCGGCGGATTCGGAATAGCCGCGCGCTGAGCGAGGCTGAGATTGGAGCGATTGTCCAATGGGTGGACGGCGGGGCGGTGGAGGGTGGCGCAGTGGAGGCTGCGGCGGTTCCGGCACGGCCTTCCGGGTGGCGGTTGGGCAAGCCCGATCTGGTGATTCGCGTCCCAGGGTATAAGGTTCCCGCCCAGGGCACGGTGCAGTACACGTTTCTGGTCACCCCGGTGAATTTCACCGAAGACCGGTGGATTGCCGCGGCAGAGTGGAAGATCGATCAGCGCGCGGTAGTTCATCATATGAATGCGTTTGTGCGGCCGCCTGGGTCCAGCTATTTGAAGGCTGCGCCGGTGAATCAGCTTTATGTCGCATCGAAGGACGAACGCGCGGCCAGGCGCGATGACGAGAAAGAAGTGGATCGGCGGGAGTTGTTGATTGGCTATGAGCCAGGTTACCGTCCCGCGCCTTGGGGCGAAGGCCGTGCGAAGTTGATCCGCAAAGGCTCGGACGTGGTGTTTGAGATTCACTATACGGCCAACGGCGCGGCGGTGGAGGACTATTCGGAGCTCGGGATTTATTTCGCCAAGGAGGCTCCGAAGGAACGGGTGCTTTCGTTGTCTCCGGCCGATTCGAAGCTGGCGATTCCGCCGGGTGATGCGCAGTACCGATCGTCGACGCGCGCTACTTTCACACGCGATGTGAAGTTGATATCGATGCAGCCGCACATGCATTTGCGCGGGAAGGATTTCGATATCCGGGCCACGTATGCGGACGGGCGGACGGATGCGCTGCTACGGGTTCCGCGGTATGACTTTCGCTGGCAGACCACTTATTTTCTGGCTGATCCGATTGTGATGGCGCGCGGGAGCTCGATGGATTTTGTGGCGCATTTCGACAACTCGGCGAATAACAAGTTCAACCCTGATCCTTCAAAGACGGTGTATTGGGGCGATCAGAGCTGGGAGGAGATGAACATTGGATTCATCGAAGTGGCGTTTCCGGCTGAGGCGGATGCGAATGTGGCGGTGTTGAGCGATACTTCGAGGCCCGCGCCGTCAATCGGGCGTTAGAGGAAGCGCCGCGGCGGAGATGTGCGGCTGCGGTTTGTCCCAACCGAAGGTGGTGATAACGATGGTGAGCACCTGGACGGTGGCGAAGAGCGCCACGCAGGCGGGCCATCCACCGAGCGACCAGAGGTAGCCGGATACGGACGATCCAACGCTGCCGCCGGCGTAATAGAAGGTCACGTATAAACCGACGGCCAGGGCTTTGCTGTGTTTGGCGGCTGTTCCGATGTAGCTGTTGGTGCAGGATTGGCAGACGAAAACTCCAGCGCAGATGAAGGCGAGACCGACGACGACAATCCAAAGGACGTGGCTGAGCGTCATGAGCATTCCGATTATCGACGACGCCATTGCTAGGGCCATGGTG
>JANXXV010000418.1 GCA_025350445.1 Bryobacteraceae bacterium
GGCGGCATCCTGCCCTACGTCTTCAGCGTCTTAACCAGTTCATTACCCGCCGGCCTAAGTTTGGCCGCGGATGGAACCATCAGCGGAACACCCACCGCTACCGGCCCGTCCAACTTCACGGTGCAGGTTGCCGATGCGGCAGTCAACCCGCAAGGGATAGCCACCAGAGCCTTCAGCATCACGGTGGTTGCAAACCCGCCCGTGATCACCACGGCGTCACTATCTAACGGCGTGCTCGGCGTTCCTTACAGCGGATCGGTAGCAGCCTCAGGCGGACTGCCCCCGTACAGCTTCTCAGTTGCTTCCGGATCTCTGCCGGGTGGCCTGAGTTTGGCGGCGGATGGAACCCTCAGCGGAACACCTACGGCACTGGGAGATTCCAGTGTCACCATTCAAGTAACCGACAAACAGAAGCAGACTGCCAGCATGGCCTTCACAGTGAAGATCGTGGCGCCGCCTTCCATCACCACCAATTCGCCACTTGGGCTGCTGATTGCGGGAACTCCTTCCGGGATCACTCTTGCGGCCACCGGTGGAACGCTGCCGTATACGTGGTCCGTCAGCGGCGGACTTCCAACTGGCCTGGGCCTCGATTCCGCCAGCGGCGCGATCACCGGCAGCCCGACGGCTGCGGGAACCTACTCCTTCGCGGCCACGGTCACCGACGCGAACAAACTAACGGCTACCAAATCGTTCACCGGCCGTGTCACCACGCGGGTACGAATCACCACCGCTTCGCCGCTGCCGGCCGCAACTGTCGGCACAGCGTACTCAACGAAGATCGACGCCGGCGGCGGAACGCTTCCGTATCGATTTAGCGCGGATACATTGCCCGCGGGCCTGTCCATGGATACCACAGGCCTCATCACCGGCACTCCCACGGCGGCCATCGCCGGGGCCTTCAACACGACCGTAACGGATGCCGACTCGCTCACCGCCAGCGCCCGCTTCACGCTGGCAGTGGCTCTGCCGCAAGTATCGGGAGTGACCATCGGCGGAGTGACGGACACGCCGCCCCCGGCGCAGCAGCAGAATGTGACCGTCGTGCTGGGCAGCCCGTTCCCCGTGGCTCTGACGGGTACCGTCACCCTGACATTCACTTCCGATGCGAACGTACCGGCGGACGACCCGGCCATCCAGTTCAGCACCGGAGGCCGGACAGCGCCGTTCACCATCCCGGCGGGAAGCAGCCAAGCTGCGTTCACCGCTCCAAACCCTGCAATTCAGACCGGCACGGTGTCGGGAACCATTACCTTGACCACCACTCTGCTTGCCGGCGGTACAACGGTCTCCTGTAATTGCGCCCTTACGCGGACTATTCGCGTGGCCAAGGGTGTACCAGTGATTACCAGCGTCCGCGCCGCGCGTGGAGCCGGGGTAATCACCATCACCATCATCGGCTTCTCTACTTCGCGGGAGATGACCCAGGCCGGGTTCCAATTCACTACGGCGGCTGGCGCCAACGTCACCACCACCAGCTTTACGGTTCCGGTGTCTACGTTCTTTACCACATGGTACACGAGCACGGCGTCGGCGCAGTTCGGCAGTCAGTTCCTGATGACGGAAGTGTTCACCGTTTCAGGCGATGCCAACGCAATCAGCAGCGTTTCAGTGACGCTCAGCAACGCGCAAGGCGCCTCGACGGCGGTAAGCGCGGCCGTGCAATAGAAATAGAGAAGAGGTCCCTGCCGCCAATTGCCATGCGAAAGGGACGAAAGGGACCCGATAGTTTTATCGGTGCTAAATCCGGGTTATCCTAGAGCTAAGGAAGTGTTTAATGGAACGCGAGAGCAACGGAGGGTTCTGGGCAGGTTTTGGTAGCGTCTTATCGCTAGAGGGTTACATGCCTCGGGACGTGGGGCGATCCAGCTTTGAGTATCGCGGGAAAGACATCGGTTCCGCCTCAGCCACTGAAGCGCTCGTTAGCGACTGGCTTCGCGTGGGCAGTATCGTTAACGATATAGCCCAAAGAGAAGAAGGGGAGGTCTGAATCCAGGAGGTGATGATCTCGGGATGGTTGCTCAACCGTCCGAGGGGAATGGTGTAACCAAGCCAGCACGCATTATTCCAGGCCATCATCTCAACGTTAAGACTTCTTCCGCCTCGAATCGAACTTCCATAATTACTTCTTCCACGACGGTCCAGTTTTCCGGACCGATGCCTCCGCCCGAACTCCTGGAGCGATATGAACAAATTTGTCCCGGCTCCGCCGATCGCATGCTCGGGCTGGTGGAAGGGGAGGCAAAGTATCGCCGCGAAATGGAAAGCGCGATTGTGCATTCAGAAATCGATCGCACAAGAAAGAGCTTTGCCGAAGCAAAACGGGGACAAATTTGCGCCGTGATCATCACGCTCTCTACACTGATCGCCGGAGTGTATGCCGCGGTGACCGGACACGAAGTCTCCGGTAGCATTATCGGGAGCGCTGGTATTGGTGGAATTGTAACAACGTTCATCTTGGGCAGAGCGAAGCACAAGCCCGAAGAAAAGCTGGTTTCCGAACCGGATCAAGAGCCTTCCTCCCGTTCGAACCGCACGAAATAAGGCTTCCATTAATCCATCGCGGCACGATAGAAGCTCAGGCAGTTGTCCCCCTGCTTCAACACCCGATAACGCACCAGCCCGCCGTAGCTCTCTGCCAGTTCAAACCGCGAAGCGTGCTGCGCGATCGCGAGCCCCTGCGGGGTTCTTGCCAGGACGCTCAGGGCTGAGGCGTACTCGCCTTCCAGCGGATACGGCGGATCCAGAAACACGATATCCGCCGGATGCCGCGCGATCAATTGCGCGGTCCGCCCAAAGGCCACCTCGGCGCGATCTTCAATTCCCAGCGACCGCAGGTTTTCCCGGATCACCAGCATCGCCGCCCGGTTCTTCTCAATGAACACGGCGCGCGCGGCTCCCCTGCTCAGCGCCTCAATCCCGACCGATCCCGTCCCGGCATAAGCGTCAAGGAACACCGCACCCTGCAGATTAGGAGCCAGAATGCTAAACAGCGCCTCCCGCAGACGGTCCGGCGTAGGCCGCACATCCATCCCCGGCAACGTCTTCAACATACGGCTGCGAAACTCTCCCGCAATCACCCGCATCTCATGTCACCCTACCTGCACCAGTCCATACCGCCGCTGCCAATGACTCTGGATGTAGCCCACGGCGCGCCGCAGATCGTCCGGCGACGGCGGGTTCTTCACGAACGCCATCGCTTCGTTCCGGGCAATCTCCAGAATTTCGCCGTCCCGCAGAATATTCGCGATCCGCAGCGCCGGAAGCCCGGATTGCCTTGTGCCGAAGAATTCGCCCGGGCCGCGCAGCTTCATGTCCATCTCCGCGATGTAGAAGCCATCGCTGGAATCCACCAGCGTCCGGATCCGTTCCCGACCGGCTTCGTTCAGCTTGCCTGTCACCAGAATGCAGAAGCTCTGCTCCGCGCCGCGCCCCACGCGTCCGCGCAGTTGATGCAGCTGCGCGAGGCCGAACCGTTCCGCCTGCTCAATCACCATCACGTTCGCATTCGGCACGTCCACGCCCACTTCCACCACCGTAGTGGACACCAGAATCTGAATCCCGCCGCTCTTGAAATCAGCCATGATAGACTCTTTCTCATTCGGCGGCAGCTTCCCGTGAAGCAAGCCCACGTTGAACTGGGGGAAGACAATTTCGGACAGCTGCGTGTGCATCTGCTGCGCCGCCTTCATCGCTACCGTTTCAGATTCCTCAATCACCGGATACACGATGTACGCCTGCCGTCCCAGCTCGATCTGCCGCTTGAGCGAGCTGTAAACCTGCTCCACGCGATCGTCGTTGACGTGCCTGGTCACAATGGGCTTACGGCCCGGCGGCAGTTCGTCAATCACCGATGTATCCAGGTCGCCGTAAACGGTGAGCGCCAGCGTGCGGGGAATCGGCGTCGCCGTCATCACCAGCACGTCGGGATTGGTTCCCTTCTCAAACAGCCGCAGCCGCTGCATCACGCCGAAGCGGTGCTGTTCATCCACAATGGCCAGGCCCAGCTTGTGGAACGCCACATCCGGCTCCAGCAGGGCATGAGTCCCGATGGCGATATGCACCAGGCCGGCCGCGATCAACTTCTTCAATTGCGATTTCTCGCGAGCGGTGGCGGAACCCGTCAGCAGCACCGGCACATAGCCCAACTTGGCGAACAGATTCTTGAAGTAGAAGAAATGCTGGGTGGCCAGGATTTCCGTCGGCGCCAGCACCGCCACCTGGTAACCGTTCTCAATGGCGATGATCGCCGCCTCCGCCGCCACCAGAGTCTTGCCGCTGCCCACGTCGCCCTGCAGCAGGCGGTTCATCGGATGCGGGTTCGCCATGTCTACCGCGATCTCCGCCAGCACCTTCTTCTGCGCGCCGGTCGGCTTGAAGGGCAGCATCGCTTTGATCTGCTCCCGCACCCGTTCATTCAATTCGAACTGAATGCCGGTCTGCTTCCTCGCTCTCGCCTTTTTCAACGCCAGCCCGCACTCCAGCCAGAAAAACTCCTCGAAGATCATACGAAAATGCGCCTGCGAACGGAACGCATTCAACAGCCGAAGGTCTTCGGTTTCGGGTGGAAAATGGATGAATCTCGTCGCCGTGGTCCGGTCCGGCAGCTTCAACCGCTCACGAATCGAGGGCGGAAGCGGATCATCCAGCGTTCCCAACGAATCCAGCAGCCGCTTCAGAATTGCCCGGAACACGCGCGTCGTGATCTTGCCGCACGCTTCATAGATCGGCACGACGCGGCCGGTGTGCAAGGACGCTTCGCCTTCCTCATCGTCGCCGGCGAGAATCTCATACTCCGGACTCTTCAGCACTAGATCTCCGGTGTAGCTATCCAGCTCCACCTTGCCGTAGAGCGCCAGCCGCACACCCTCCACCAGCTTGTCGGCCAGGTAGGCGGCATTGAACCACTTGGCCACCAGCTTCTCCGCCGAACCATCGCCGAGCACGGCTTCGAAGATACCCAGATTCTTGCGCCGGAACGAGACCACCTTACCGGAACGGACCTCGGCGATCACCGTCGCCATCTCTCCGGGAGCGAGTTGCCCGATGGGTTTCAGGTTGCTGCGATCCTCATAACGCAGCGGCGTGTAGGCAAGCAGGTCCTCAACCGTGGTCAGACCTTTGGCCTGGAGCATCGCTGCCCGTCCGGGTCCAATTCCTTTCACATATGTCAATGGGGTAGTGGGGTCCACCGAAAGCACTAGTGTACAATGCGGTTCATGAAACTCCCGGCGTTGTTACTTCTCCTCAATACATCGGTGTACGGCGCGGACATCCGGCTCGGTATCATCGGGACGGATACGTCCCACGTGATTGCCTTCACTAAAGCGCTGAACGATCCCGCGAACAAAGACCACATCCCCGGCGCGCGCGTGGTAGCCGCTTTCAAGGGCGGCAGCAAGGATCTTCCGGAAAGCGCCAGCCGTGTAGACAAGTACGCCGAGGAGTTGAAGACGGTCTGGAACATCGAGATGACGCCGGACATCGAAACGCTGTGCAAGAAGGTGGACGCCGTGTTGCTGGAAAGCCTGGACGGCCGCGTTCATCTGGCGCAAGCGAGGCCTGTGATCGCCGCCCATAAGCCGCTGTTCATCGATAAGCCGCTAGCCGCAACACTGGAAGACGCGCGCGAAATTGCCCGTTTGGCGAAGGCCGCGGGTGTGCCCTGGTTCAGCACTTCCGGCCTGCGGTTTGGCGCCATCGCCACCTCGATGAAGTTTCCCGATGCCACCGGCGCGATCACGTGGGGACCCGGCCCGCTGGAGGAGCATCATCATCTGGAGCTTGCCTGGTACGCTATCAACTCCATTGAAATGTTGTTCACCATCATGGGTACCGGATGCGAAGAAGTAACCCGAACTTCCGGCGCCGATGCCGACGAGATCACTTGCCGCTGGAAGAGCGGAAAGATTGGCACCGTCCGCGCCCTGCGGCCCGATGGCGATTACGGCTCGGTGGTGTTCCGGTCGAAGGCGATTGCACAGAGCCCGGAGAAAGTGCCCTTCAGCTACGTTCCGTTGCTCACGGAGATTGTGAAATTCTTTGAGACCGGAAAGCCGCCTGTATCGAACGTCGAGACGCTGGAGATCTATGCCTTTATGGATGCGGCCCAGCGTAGTAAAGAAGCCGGTGGCAAGCCGCAGAAGCTGCGCTGATAAAAAAACCGAAATGAACGATACTATAGTTAGGTGCTTATGCAGATGCAGCGAAACGCATTGCCACACGGTCGTGCCCATTGTTAGTTTCCCCCGGTAACCTGGACTCTCTTCCCGTTGAGGCTGAGATGAGTTGGTCGGGTGATTTCTCCGCAAGTACTCTAGCCGACGTCGTTCGGTGGCAGACTGAGAATACAGCCTTGGCGAAGCGGCTCCGCTTCGATAGGAAGACCGCCGTCAACAAGCGCCTCGCCAAACAAATCAGTCACGATGAATACCAGAACATGACCGTGGTTTCAGACACGCGCCTGGCCGAATGCAAACGGCGCCGGCAAATCATCATCGATGAGCTGATCCGCCGGCAACCGGGCAACGCCTGACGGCAAGCAGCCTGTCCCGCATCCCTCCGCAATCCCCAGGACGGCGGTCACCCCGGGCCGCGCCGGACGCTTTCGTCCGGCTTGCTTGGAGTTGGCACGTACAGTCTAGTTCTGAACGAACACGTTGAGCCCGGACGACAAGCCTCCCGAAGGGCCCGGCAGCACAACCACAAGTCCGCCCTTCCCAAGCACCCGCACACCCAATTCATGCGAGCCGTTTGTCAGTACCCGTGTATCGAAATCCAAATCGAAGCCGATATTCGGGCAGGCTTTTACGTCCGGCAACTGAGCGCACTCGGCGGCCCTGGCAGTTCCATAAGGCACGGAAGCCCGCGCTTCCCCGTCCACCAGTAGATCCACGGTAGGCGACTGGCCGGTGGCATCGTACGCCAAACCCGCAATGTGGACGGTTCCCGAAATCCTGGCGTTGTTCGCCGGACTCGTGAGCGTTCCCACGGGGAGAGCCGCCGCCGGATTGTTCACCGTAACAGCAACCGAGACGTCCGGCAGAATGGTAAACCGGCCCGTCTCATCCAGCACGCGGAGTTGGAGCGTATGCGCACCGTTCGGCAGCAACACGCTCCCCGCCGCCGTATCCAGCGTGAAAGTGAACCCGGCGAAAGGACACGCGGGCGCGTTCGTTACGCCGGCGCAGATGTCGTCGCGGCGCACGGTCAACCGCGGGCTGCCATACGTTACGCCATCCACCAGAAGGTCCAAATTCATAATCCGCAAACCTTCCAGATACGCATAACCCTTAATGGCGGCGATGCCCTTGAGCTCCGTTCCCGCAACAGGAGATTCGATAGCGCCGCGCGGCAGGCGGCCCGCACCCGCGGCGATTTGGATGTTAACCGGAGTTTCCGGGAAGTCGAAAAACGCGTACCGCGCGTTGACGGCGCGCAGCTTCAGTTTGTGATTTCCCGGCGCCAGCTTCAACGCCGCGATATCGAAGTT
>JANXXV010000474.1 GCA_025350445.1 Bryobacteraceae bacterium
AGTGCGTACTATGCCCGGCTGGACGAGGGCAAGCTGCCGATTGCCAACGGCTATGTGCTGGACCAGGACGACGAGATTCGCCGCGAAACGATCATGCGGATCATGTGCGATATGAAACTCGATTTCGCATCGATGTCCAGCAGGCTCAAGGTAGGCTTCCAAACCTACTTTGAAGGCGAACTCACAGCCCTCCGTCCGCTCGAGGCGGACGGGCTCGTTAATTTCAATGAAGCTGGTTTTGAGGTCACCGATCTGGGCCGGCTGCTGGTCCGGAATATCGCGATGTGCTTCGACCGCTATCTTTCGCCTAAAACGGAAGGCGTTTACTCCCGTACGATATGACGCCCGTTGCCATCGTTGGAGCGGGAATAACCGGTCTAACCGCGGCCTACTACCTTCAACGGAAGAATATCCCGGTCACCGTCTACGAGTCTTCCGCGCAGGCCGGCGGAATGATTCAGACCATGGCGAGCGGCGGATTCCTTGCCGAGCAAGGCCCGAACACAATTCTGGAGACAAACGCGGCCGTTTCAGATCTGGTAAACGATCTTGGGCTGACATCCCGCCGCATGTATCCCGCGCCCGGAATGGAGGCGCGATACGTGGTTCGGAACGGACGGCCCGTGCGTCTGCCGCATTCGGCTATGGACGCGTTGCGAACACCGCTGCTCTCGCCGCAGGCGAAAATCCGCGTGTTGGGCGATCTGTTTGTACGTCGGGGAATTCAAAACGACGAGACGCTGTCTTCGTTCGTAACGCGCCGCCTGGGCTGTGAGTTGCTGGACTATGTGATCGATCCGTTTGTCGGCGGGGTGTACGCGGGTGACCCGGACCGTCTTTCGGTACATCACGCTTTCCCCAAGCTGGAGGCGCTTGAGAAGCGCTACGGATCGCTCATCGGCGGCACGATTCTGGGAGCCAGGGAGAGAAAACAGCGCCGCGAGGTTTCCAAGGCGAAGGCGCGGATGCTCACCTTCGACGGCGGACTTGAAGTTCTGGTAAAAGCGCTGCGGTCGAGTCTGGGTGCGTCCATTCGATTGCAAACTGCCGTCACCGGACTCAAGCGGCATCAGTACGGATGGAATGTGGAAACGCCGGCGGGCGTCAGCGGGCACTCGGCGGTATTGTTGTGCGCGCCGGCGCATCAGGTGGCTAGAATCGCCATGGACAGCGCAAGACAGCAGGAACTTGACGTTCTGCGAGAGGTCTACTATCCTCCGCTCGCGCGGGTGGCCGTGGGATTCCGCGGCAAACAGATCGCGCACGCACTGGACGGCTTCGGCGTTTTAATTCCTGAAAAGGAGACCATGAATAGCCTCGGCATCCTGTTCTCTTCCTCGATGTTTCCGAATCGCGCACCGGCCGGGCACGTGCTGCTGACCGCGTATATCGGCGGTTCGCGCCACTGCGAATTGGTCCACACAACCGACAGTGAGTTGGTCGCAATGGCATTGGACGACATGCGCAAGCTGCTGGGAGCGTTGGGCGCGCCGGTCTTTCAGAATGTGGTCCGTATTGTCCGCTCCATTCCGCAATACAACGTCGGGTATGGCGAAGTGAAGGACACAATCGACCGCCTGGAAGCCGAATCGCCAGGGGTATTTATCGCCGGTAACTATCGCGACGGCATCTCTGTCGCCGATTGCATCAAGGGTGGCGTTGGGGCATGCGGCAAGTTGACGGGATTTCTGAGCCATGCCTAAGCGCGGCGTCTTGCTGATCAACCTGGGATCGCCCGATTCGCCTTCCGTTCCCGACGTGCGGAAATACCTGCGCGAATTCCTGATGGATAGCCGGGTAATCGATGTACCCTATCCCATCCGCCTGGCAATTGTTTACGGCGCTGTACTGCCGTTTCGTCCGCGCGCCTCGGCTGAAGCTTACGCAAAAATCTGGACCGCGGAAGGATCGCCGCTGGTGGTATTCAGCGTGAGTCTGCAACGGAAACTCCGCGAACGATTGCAGATGCCGGTGGAACTGGCCATGCGGTATCGGAACCCAACCATCGAATCCGCGTTGCGCTCTTTGGTCGAATCGGCAGTCGACGAAGTGTTGGTGGCGCCGCTGTTTCCGCACTACGCAACCTCGAGCTTTGAATCCGCCGTGGAACGCGTGAAGGAGGTGGCGTCAAAGGTGGCGCCGGAATTGCGGCTATCCATTCTGCCGCCGTTCTACGACCATCGGGAGTATATTGGCGCGCTGGCGGCGACGGCCGCGCCCTATCTCGATGCTGGATTCGATCACTTATTATTCAGCTTCCATGGTTTACCGGAACGGCATCTCCTCAAGCCGAATCCGGGGTGCGGCCACTGCCTGCGGCGCAACGATTCCTGTGAGAACCCGGACGCCGCGGACCGGCAGTGTTACAGACGGCACTGCATTGAAACGGTAAACCGATTCGCGGCGGCAACGCATCTTCCGGCGGACAAGTTCAGTTTCGCATTTCAATCGAGACTGGGCGTGGATGCGTGGCTAAAGCCGGCCGCGCACGAAGAGATCGTCCGGCTGGCGATGAGCGGCATCCGGAACTTGATGGTGATCTGCCCGGCCTTTACCGTGGACTGCCTGGAAACCATGGAAGAGATCGGCATGAGGGCGAAAGAGGCATTTCTTGCAGCGGGAGGCAGCCAATTCACGTTGATCCCCTGTCTGAACGACCACCCGGTTTGGGTAGACGCACTGGCGCGGATGGTGGACGCCGCGGCGATTGCTGCGGCGCTACTCGGGTCTGGGCTTCGGAACCACGAACCGGATCCGGGCGGGCTTAGCCGAGGGTTGCACTAGCATCGGCTTACAGACCAGTTGCAGCGATTCCACCGGCGAGATGACGCGGGTAATGGCGCCGTCGGAATCAATGCCGGTAAGCACCAGTACCCGCGGCGACGGCGCGTAGAATTCCAGTGCACGTAGAGTTTCCAGGCCGATCGTGCAGAGCACAACCAGTTCGTGATCCTCCTTCAAGATGCCTTGCATCGCTTGTACCTGCGCGATCACGACGGCCGCCAGATTATCCGCCGGCGCGGTGGAGGCCGGCGCCGCATTGCCAAGCGAGTCCGCTTTGGCAGCGGCATCGGGCGGGCGCAGGGAATCCATCACATCCTTCAACTGGTTGCCGACGGCTTCCTTCGCTAACTGCCTGGTAAATTGTCCGAAGCTCACGCAATTCCAATTATAGACAATGCCCAGCGGCGCCAAAGGACGGCGGACGCCCTCGTCCTCGCGCGCCCCCCGAGTCGCGCTCTTCCAATCGTAGTCAATTCATACATCGTGCCATGTACCGCCTCTTACTGGCAGCGATTCATGGCACGGCTGGCTGTTGCACCCACCGAGTTGCTGAGCGTGAAAGATGCCCCGCTGATAGTGCCGCCTTCCGCCGTGAACGGAACCGTCAACGTGAATGCTCCACCGTTACGGATGGAATCGTCGCCCAGGAAATAGTCAGCAGCGCTGGCCTTCAAGTCAACCGTGGACGTAGCCGCCGGAGTCAGCGTGAACACCGCGCTTGTCAGTTGACGAGTAGTGGTGTAGCCGGTGATCACCGCTTCAATCCCAGTGCCTTTCACGTTGAAACAGGCATCGGTCACGACCGGAATAGACCTTCGAACCGTGAAGACCTTTGGCCCCGGCACCAGCGCCGCCGGCGCGCCCGCGATACTAAGATTGGTAACCGAGACTACAAAAGTGGCCGCAACCGTTCCGGTGGAGGCAATCGGCGCCGCGAACTGCCGCGTTCCGGCAGCGATGGTGAAATTCACCGTCGTCTGGCCATTGCTGAACCGCACCCGCGGATCGGCCCGATTGGCGCTGCCTTCGGAGTTGCCGGTGTCGGCCGTATTCGTCAAAACAAGCGTTCCTTGAATGGGAAGCGAATAGGTCGAACTCAAATCGACCGTCACCGTTGGGCCGGCCGAGGCTGCATTCAAGACGGCTGCGGCCGTGGAGTTCAATCTGAGTGTTGGAGGATCGGGAATTGCCACTTCGATCGAGCACGGCAGACCTGCGATCCGGTTCTGCGCGTCGCGCACCCGCACCTGGAATTCAGTATTGGCAGCAGCGGTGGGTGTTCCTGTAACCGACCCATTGGCTAGCAGAGTCAACCCGGCAGGCAAGGTTCCCGCCAACCCGAAAGCGTACGGAGCAGTTCCACCGCCGGCAGCGAACGGAGACGAGTACGGAACACCCACGCGGCCTTTCGGCAGCGGGCAGGCGCCGGTGATTTCAAGCGGCGATGGCGCCACGGTGATGCCGCAGGGCTGCACCGTAGTCCGTCCGGAGCTGTCGAGCACCCGCACGTTCAGCGGGAATGTTCCGGCAGTGGTTGGCGTGCCGGTAATCAAGCCATAACTATTGATCGTCAATCCCGGAGGCATGTTTGAGACAGCAGAGAATATGTAAGGTTCCCGGCCGCCGTCGGCGGTGATCGGCCGTGAGAAGGAAACGCCCACCGCCGCATTGGTGATTGGGCAGGCAGAGACGCTGAAAGCGGATCGCAGAACCGAAAGCGTGCACGGTTTTGCGACCGTTCGCCCCTGGCTATCGGAAACCAACAGATCAAAGCTGAACGGACCAGCGGTCATGGGGCGGCCGCTGACGAGTCCATTTCCATCAAGCGTGAGGCCAGCGGGAAGGCTGCCGATGACTGACCAGCTATACGAACCGGACCCGTTCGCGGCAGCCAGTTGCTGCGAATAGGATTCGCCGGTCGTTCCCGCCGGCAGAGGGCAGGAATTCATCACGGAAACTACAGGCGGCATCACCGGCAGTTGGCACGATTGAATGCTGGTCTGGCCGTGACCGTCCACAACCCGCGTGGAAAACTGGAACTGGGCGGCAACCGACGGTGTACCGGCAATCCTGCCGTCAGCCGAGAGCGAGAGTCCCGTGGGCAGCAGCCCGATAGTTGACCAGGTGAACGGCGCAGTGCCTCCGGAAACGGTGAGGTTCTGCGAATAAGGCACTCCCGAAGTCGCCCCGGGCAGCGCGCAGGAAGTGGTGAGGTCCAGAACCGCCGGGCGAACGGAAATGCCGCAGAATTTCGAGGCGGGGTTCGAGCCATCGGCTGGGTTACCCGCCGCGTTGATTGAGAAATCGAAACTTCCTTCCGCCAACGGAACTCCGCTGATGATACCGGCTGGACTAATGGAGAGTCCACGAGGCAGCCCTGTTCCATCGCTGCCCAAAGACCAGGTGTAAGGCGCTCGGCCTCCATTGACTTGCAGCGTGCGGGAATACGTCTGGCCGACCGTAGCGGCGGGCAGCGGGCACGCGCTCACGATGTTGACACGAGGCGGATCGACGGTGATGGAGCAACGCGAGGCGACGGTTTGATCGCCATCTTCCGTATTGGCAGTCATGCGTACGGTGAAATCGAACGTTCCAGGAGCGGTTGGGGTGCCGCTGTAAAGTCCGCTGCTTGACAGAGTCAGACCAGGGGCCAGGGAAGCACCGGGGTCCGCCACCTGCACCCAGCGGAGATTCGTGCCTCCACCGACTGCGGAAAATTGCTGCGCATACGGCGCATTGAGATTCGCGTTCGGCAGAGGGCAACTACCGGAAATTGCCAGCGGCGGCAGAATCTGCCCATTGCGGGCGCGGAAAATGTAGCGGCCGGGTTGTGTATTGTTCAGCCGGTTGCGGATCAGGCTGCGGTTCCCGTTATTAAGGAACGAACCCGTAATCAACGAACCATCGAGTTCGAACGCCGTGCCGGGTTCGCCGGTTCCGTTCGACCAGCCCACCGCGGCGGGAACACCGCCAAGGCCGCCCACCCCGCCGCTGGCATCGCCAGTTTCCCACGAGATGCGATTATAGTTGAACTCGATGTCGAAGTTGCCGGGACCAAGGTCCGACCGGTCGATCAGAATCAATTGAAAGCTATTGAGCTTATCGTCATGCACGTTGTAATACCCGACGTCAATGTAATTCACGCCAAACGCTGCTTTGCCGTTCACTGTATCCACGCCGTAAGTAACCAGTTTCGACCGGGCGGGCCGCGTGTCTACGTCCGCGAAGAACGGTGCGATAATCTCCCGGCGCGTGCTTGTCAGACCGAACGGCGTGAACGTCGACAGGCCGGCGTCGAAGGTGACGTTGCCGTTGTTGTTCACGTAAACCTGCGAACGATTCTTACCGAAGAAATTGATGTTAAAGCCCAGCGGCTGCAGCGAACTGGAGCCGTCGTCATTGCGGGGGACGCTGCTGGTTAGAAAGCCCGGTAAATTGCGGACCGCCTGCCCATACGCGATCCCGGATAGAACACCGGATAGTAGAAGAGAAGCAACCAGAATCCGTCTCATCGGGATGCTCCCGCAGGGACGGAAAGCACTCGCGGCTCGCCGGAATCACCATCGAATAAGGCGATCGAATCCTGAGATCCATTCGTCAATCGAAACACTGCGTTGCCCTGCGCCCGGTAAAGCCCTTCCGCTTCGCAGTCGCACGGCGTTGCGGTCACAGCCCGAGATTCCAGATCGATGCTAAGTACCAACCGGCCGCGGAGATTGGCGACAATCAGCTTTCGGGCGTCAGCGGAGAAGGCGACTGCAATCGGCTGGGAAACCCCATCCTGGTTGCCCGCCAACTGCACCGTATCGGTATCGGAATCCACCTTGCGGATCATCAAAACCTGATCGAGGGACTGTTCCGCGGCAGCAAGATCGTGAGTGCCTGGAAGGAATGCCAAGCCGGAGAAGTTCCCGGCGGCAAGTGCCTTTCCGGCACCGGCGAGAAATAATCCACCGTCGTTGGCGGCAGCCACTGCATCGCCATCGTCGGACACAGCCAGCGCACTAAGACCGGAAGCCTCAATCTCCTTATACAGGGACGGCTGATCCGGAAGACCCTTCCAAACTTGAATCTTGCCGGCGTCGCGGTTCCATACCGCGGCCGTCGATCCTGAAGCGCCGAAGGCAATCTGCTCGGCTGAAGGCGGCGCGCCATCAAGTGCGCTGACGACGGCGGAATTTCCGCTCCAGGTCACCAAAAGAAGATGCTCGCCATCTTTCGTCTCTGCCAAAGCGAATTTCCGGTTTGGCGAAATGGACGCTCGCTCCAACTTATTGGGGACGGCTAATCCGGCTTCCACGCTTGCCGCGCCTGGAATGCCAGAGAGCGGTCGAATGCTTTTCGCAGCCCCGTCGAATAGGTAACCGAGTGTGGGAGGCGTCCAAATGGCGGACTGTCCCACTCCGACCACCGGAAGGCATAAGCCTATAACGAAATAGCTAGTTACAATTGAAAGTGGATTCATTAGTTGAACCTTAAATTATCTGGGAGCGGTGACCGTGGGTCCACCCGGAGTGACGGTATATCCCGCGGGATTACCCGTGCCGCTACTGTTGTGGAGTCCCACCGCTAAACCGATCCCGGCTCCGGCGGCGATGACACCCAACATGATGAGAGTCCGCTTATTCGTCCATCCCGACAGGGCGGGGGCGTCTATTTCGGCATTCGTTTGAGTAAACACGGCAGCTCCGCGGAGTCCACCACTGGAAGCGCGGACGTCCGACCGGAATGATCCCGCCAGATTTCGGGCGCGCATCCCCGAAAAGGTCACTCTGCCTTCACGGCCGGTGCGCTTCGTTTCAATGGTGTTGCCATACCCGAAAGCTCCGCCCGCGCCGTTGGCCGGTAACATCACCGAAACCACCGCGCCTTCAATCGGTTTCCTGGCGGAATCCTGCACCAAAATTGTGACGGGGTGCAAGCTCTTCCCTGCCAGCGAATTAGTGGCTCCGTCGCCTTCGAGGACAACAACCTCAATGCCGGAGGGGGTCTGAGCCGGAAGTCCGGTAGTCAGTAATGCAAGTGTCATCACAAGGCTTAGTGGTCGCATATCGGGTTAAAAAGGCGTAATCGTCAGATCGGGAGAGGAACTGTAGGAGCCGAGGTACTGATCGGCAAAATACCGCACCGCAATTCAGGGCGAAGCGGGGTGAAACGGCCTCCAAGTGCTTAGGCTACTCTCCAATGCGGCTGATCATCCTGATTTTGGCAGCCTCGATCACGGCGGATGGCCAATTCAGAATCACTGTTCAACTGCTGGCTGTCGCGGTCCGGTAAAGTTCCAATTCGGTTGCCGTTTTGAACAAACTGGGCCGAAGTGGGATTGTCTTGTTGCAGTTAGCCGTTCAGCGACGGTGTCCGGGTGATCCAGAATTTCACTGCCCATCCGGACAAACTGACGGTTCCCCTGCGGGATTTATGGCTCCAAGGAAATGGCGCCGCAACGGTGGAGAGCTGGATGCAGGCGCTGCGAATGCTGAGACACCGGAAGCCTGTGAACGAAAGGTGATTATGATGATCGCGGAGCGCCGTGACCGGCCCAGCATGGAAGATATCGCTAGCGTCGTTCTGAAGATACAGCGGCAAGACGCGTCCATCTCCTGTTTGGCATGTTCGGGATTCCTGGCTCAGTTCACGAACAAACAGAAAACCACAGTCGATAGGAAGAAGCTCGAAGACCGGGGCGGGGAGACGAAAAAGGATGGCAAAGTTTTGCCTCCGGATTCCGGATCGGTCAACTGGCTTACTGTCTTCATAGAGTTGGCGTACAAATCGAAAGTAGAGCCAGCCCCTTCTCTGTCCCAAACGAGCGGTCCCAGACCATCTCTGTCCTGAAACAGCCAACACTGAATGAGGCGGCTGCGGCCGTCGGGGAAGAGGTCCACGGGCGGTATGTGCTTGGTTTCTAGCCCCTGGCAACAGCGGGTGAATTCCACACGATCCGCGGCAACGTGCGTAGGCATCCCGAATTACACGCCCGGACCTGCACCGGCGAATGGGCCATTCAGTGAGCGACGCCACTACCTTGGCACTATTGAGGAATCGCGCCGACCGAAACGCCCCGGCCATAAACTATTACTAACATAGTTGAAGAATTTACTCAGGTGTGAATTCCGCGAACGGCGCTCGCGGCTGTAAGTTATATAAAAAGCACGGAATCCCTAGTCATTTCAGTAATGGCAGGAGACATGCAGTATTCTACGCAGAGAGGAAACGAGATGTCCACACAGAGCATCGCAGTTGAGACAATGGTTGTTGCGGAATTGCGGAATTTGTTCGCAGACGAATCGGCCCTTGAGGCTATGTTACACAAGTTGCGCGTGTCGCCCAGCGGTGAAAGCGAATCGGAAGCGCTTTTCGAGCGGCTGATCGATCTGGACTTACGAGCCAGACGGATTGAAAGATTGCTCGATTCAATGGATCGCAAGAAAGTGTGGCAAATCGACTCTGCCGCCTGCTAGGAGTCTGTCGGAGATAGAATTTCTCGAACGTAGAATCAATAACTTACGAACGTTGCATGGTCTGTAAGTGATTGATTCTTGGTCGAAAACAGCTGCATTCCGACAGACTCCTAGAAAGGAGATCCCGATGCGAGGACTTGCTGCATTTCCCCTTACCCGGAAAATGGCTCTTTGGGTATCCGCAGTCGCCGTAGGCGCGGCATTTTATTTTCGGATCTCAACCAGAACCCAAGACGGCGGGCAAAATTGGAATCGTCTTGACCGGAACTCCTCGATGCCAGACGCCTCCGATGGATCTTTTCCGGCAAGTGATCCGCCGTCCACCGTTCCCGCGGGCTGGTGTAGTGTCCAAGAAATAGCTGGACAGATCGAATACTGCGGTTTCGCGCAAAATCTGCGTTAACCGGCGTTGATCGGGAGCTAATACTGGGCGGTACATAATTATTGGCCGCGGATGAACGCGGATTTTGAGATGAGCCCCTACTGTGAGACACGACTTGGCCTGTTTAGCTATTTCTTGGACACTACACTAGGCGCTAGCGCCTGGAGGCAACGCCCGAGCGCTCATGTGTGTGCTATTGTATGACTGTCGCGATGGGCGGCGGCGATGGGTATTACAAACTTTTCACTAAGTACAGCGCTGATCAAGGACACCGTAGCTGCGCATCTGCGCGATCAAATCATCGCCGGCCATCTACAACCCGGCGAAGCTTTGATCGAAGGCAAATGGGCGACGAAGCTGAACGTTGCCCAGGCCTCGGTACGGGCGGCCCTCAACATATTAGAGGCCGAAGGCTTTGTGGAACGGCGCAATGGCCGTAGCGCTCACGTCACTCAGATCACTCAGGCCGATATTCCTCATAACTTCCAGGTGCGGGCAATTCTGGAAGCGCTGGTGGCGAGGCTGGTAACACAGAGGCAACCGGACCTGTCCGCGTTAGACCAAGTGATTGCGGACATGCGATCGGCGGTTGCGTGCAATAATCTGCAGGGGTTCTACGAGCGGGATCTTCGCTTTCATTTAACCTTATGCGGACATTCCGGCAATCCTGTTCTGGAGCAGATCCTGCAGCGCCTGCTGCTTCCACTCTTTGCCTTTGTGATCATGCGCACGCACGACACCATGGGCGATCCCGAACGGTGGCTCAATAGCATCACAAAGCACGAAAAAATTCTCGAAGCCATTCGTAGCGGCGACCCGAATAGAGCCGAAGCCGAGGTGCTTGGAGTTGTCGACTACTTCTACGTCGACATTGACGATTTGACTCGCAATAGGACCCACCGCCAACCTCCGGGTCTAACGGCCGGGTAAAACCTCCAACTCTGCCCTTATTTTTCGGCAACTGATGAGTAAGCGGTTAAGTGCTCGCCTCTGAGCCTCAAAGGTCCGTATCAGCCGAAGAGCGGCTCTTTGAATGCGCAGGCGCCGCTTGATCTTTTCTTACGACGTTCGCTGCCGCCAGGATGCCAGGTCGTTGCTCAATCGATCCCGGACGGTAATGAATTGCGGGTTCGCGTACTGGTTCGTCATTTCCCGCGGGTCTGCCTTGATGTCGAACAGCTCGCCCGGCCCCGCGCCACCGTCGCGCAGAACCAGTTTGAAGCGCGTATCGCGGATCATCTCCGTATTGCGGAAGTGCCCGTAAGCCACCTGTTTCCACGGCTCTTTCTTCGGCAGCCGCTCGCGGCGCACCAGCGGAGCATAGCTTCTGCCGCAAAGCTTCCCGCCTTCGGGTTCGGGCGAGCCGGTGATCTCGCAGATGGTCGGCATAACATCGTAGAAGCTCACCATATCCGGCGCGACGTATTCGGTGGGAATCTTGCCCGGCCAATTCCAGATCATCGGTACGCGCATCACCTCGTCGTACATATTAATGGGATCCGATGCCAGCCCCTTGCTCCACAACCCGTGGCGGCCCAGCAGGTAGCCATTGTCGCCGGTGAAAATGATGAGCGTATTGTCACGCAAACCGCGCTCCTGCAGTTTCTTCAGCAATACCGGAATCTGATCGTCCAATGCAGTGGTGGCCGCGGCGCACTTGCGAATGTTGCCCACCGTATCCTTCAACATGTCCTTCTCGCGAAGTGCGTTCGGCGCGGCGTGTTCCCATCCAAATGTATCGAAGATGGACTTCGCGTACATGTCGTAATACTTCCGCGGGTGGCCATCATACGGCGTGTGGGGATTCTGATAGCCGATGGTAAGGAAGAACGGTTTGTCCGCCTTCTGCCGGTCAAGAAACGAACATGCACGCTGGGTCATCACATCGCTGGAGTAACCCTGTTCCTTCGCCAGCGTTCCATTGGTACTCATCTCTGGATTCTGATACGGCCCGGAACCTCCGTCGATGGTGCAGGTGTATTGAAAGCCGTGTTTCGGCTGCAGGTCGCCGCCCATATGCCACTTGCCCACGTAGCCGCAGTTGTAGCCCTGTCGGGACAGCACGTCGGAGATCATCGTCTCCTGCGCGAACGAAGGCGGCGCGGCTGCCTGTCCTTGTGGAGGCGTTGCAATCGGGTTCGGCGTCAAGAAATCGTGAATGCCATGTTGCCTCGGCACGCGGCCGGTAAAAAGCGTTGCGCGGCTGGGGGAACAAATCGGCGTACAGCAGAAGTTGTTCGAAAATCGCATGCCGCCGCGCGCCAGATTGTCTATATTCGGGGTCTTGATCTCTTTGTTGCCATAACACCCCAGCATCCACGCGGCTAAGTCGTCGGCCAGGATGAACAGAATGTTGGGCCGTTCCACTTGTTTGGTTGCGGCGAACGCCGCGGAGCCGGCGGCGCCGGTGCTGATCAGAAACTCTCTACGATTCAATGGCACGAAAATCCTTTCCCTTCAGAGAACATCGGCGAAACCACGCTTGAGGTGGCGGAAGAACAGCCCTCCCACGACGAATGAGGTGATCGCATAGGCGGACAGAATAGCGAAATCGGCGAGACTTGGCGGCTGGAAAGAGAGTAGCCGTTCGCGGTAGGCACGAACTACATACACCAGCGGATTGATTTGCATAACGAAGCGGAACTGCTCCGGTACCTTCGCCTCGTCGATCATAATCGGAGTCATCCAAAACCAGAAAGTCATCACGACCGTCAAAAGTTGCGCGGTGTCCCGCAAATAAACCTGCAGACTGGCAACAATCCAACCGATCCCGATCGCGAACAGCCCCAAAACGGCCATATAAAACGGCAGCAGCAGGACCATGAAACTGAAATGCCGATCCCAGACGCCGATGATCGCCACGGCCAGCAACAGCGCGAGCAAGTGGCTCATCAGGCACGACAAGAAGATGGACACAGGCACGAATTCGGAAGGAAATACTGTCTTAGTGATCAGGTTCGAGTGGTCAATCAGACACGAAGAGCAACGCAACACAGTTTCCTGAAACAGTAGCCAGGGCAGAAATCCGGTGAAAATGAACAGCGTGTAGTTGGTGGTAAATGCATCGGCCGGCGGGGTCTGCTTCAGGCACCACTGGAAAATGAAAGTGTAGCTGGCCAGCAGCACCAGCGGATGGATCAATCCCCACACCCAACCGGCCGCGGAGCCGACGAAACGTTGTTGAAAGTCGCGGCGCACCAGTTGGAACAGGAGCGTGCGGCCTTGAACCAAGTTGTGTAGGAAATGTTTGCCGGGGATCCGCGCCATAATGCAGGCAGTTCTACTGTAACTTCGATGCTAACATGTGTCCATCGCGCAGAGTGTTCTTCACGCGAATGGTCATGGCCTTGGTGGCGGCGAGTTCAGCCTCAGCCGGCCGTCCCATGCGGAAGCATAACGGCGCTGAGGCCTCCCTGATCCGCGGTCGCAAACGCAACCGGTCCCAGACTATTCAAATCACAAGACACGGACGGACGCTGACTTCCGACTACTGCCTCGTCAGTCGCCGGCGCGCGCCGGCACGACGCCTCCGCCATGGCCGCCAAATTGTTCAGACCCTTGCGCGGTCCGGATGAGCCGTACCAACGGAGGCTTGCCAGATCTGAAGCGATTGCTGGAACAATTGCCCAACTGCGCAGTACTTCTTGCGTTGGCGCATCAACTGGACCAGATTCTGTATCGCGATGGCCAAATGAGGTCCTTCTTGCTCCGGTGCCTCAGGATGTAGCTCAAATATTCACCAGAGCGCGCGACCGTGCCGATGAGTGTTCCCCGTTAGTGGAAGAGGCACTTCTCCAGGCACATCCGCCGCATGCGAAACCTTTACGAAGAGCGGCAGGGATATCTGGTTGCGGCGCTGCGACAGGAACTGGACGGGTTCCTGGAGGTCAATCCCACCGAGGCCGGCATGAATCTGATCGGCTGGCTTCCGGATGGCGTGGACGACTGCGCGATGGCGCTGCGCGCCGCCGAGCTCGGCATTGACGCCACGCCGCTGTCGAGGCACGCTTTGGAGCCGATGAAACGCGGCGGGTTGCTGCTGGGATACGCCGCGCTAAGCAAACGGGAGATCTTGCAGGGCGCGCGAAAATTGGCGAAGGCGCTGGTTACTTGAATGCAATAATTGCGTCCACCGGCTTTCCGGTCAACCTCCCTTCCACGCTCGCGAATCCGGCCTGCTTCAGCAATTGTGAATATTCAGTCAAGGTCCGCTCTTTGCCTTCGGTGCAGATCAACATGTTCAGCGATTGCAAGTGTACATGCGTGGGGCCGGTCTTATCTTCGGAGAGCAGTTTCTCGGCAAGCAGCAATGCCCCGCCCGGCGGCAGCTTGTCGTAGATCTTGCGAAGCAGAAAATGGATCTTCGGCTCAGCCCAATCGTGCAGGATGCGGCCCAGCCCGAAGAGGTCCGCATCGGGAAGTTCGCCGGTGAAGAAGTCCCCCGCGATTACTTCCAGGCGATCAGCCGCCGGGGACTTGGCGAGGTACTCGCGCGCGACGGGAATCACCACGGGCAGATCGAACACGATGCCATGAAGATTTGGATACCGTTCACACGCTGCAATCGGCAGATGACCGGTGGCTCCGCCCAGATCCACCAGGCGCCGGAAGCGGCTGAGGTCGAACGCGGCCACTACAGACGGGGAGCTCAAAGTCCCGAAACCATTCATGCCCGCCAGGAAGTCCCGCTTCGACTCTTCCGTGCTGAAGAAGTGTTCAAAGAGCGATCCTCCTTCGGCGCCGAATGTGCGCTTCCATTGGTGATGTCCTTCCCTCACGGCCGAGCCGAGATTGGCCCACAGCGGATAGAGCGCGGTCTCCGAGTAGCGAATGTAGCCGCTGAGCGTTTGCGGGCTTTCGCGCCACAGGTAGACGTCGGCGATCGGCGTGTTTGTGTATGCGCCGTCGTGCCTGGCGAGAAGTTCGAGCCCCAGGCAGGCGTCCAGCAATCGCTCCAGCGCATCCGGATCGGCTTCGAGCTCCTTCGCCAGTTGGGCATAGGAAGCCGAGGCGCCGTGGAGCCTGTCGAAGATGCCAAACGACATGGCGACGAAGAGAACTTTCGAGCGGCGAAATGCATCAATGAGGTCAACTATGGGCGCGGGGTTCATTGTGCGGCCTTTCGGATCGCTGGGTAAATGAGTTGCTGTGGAGAGGGCACGTATTCAGTCACTGCTCCTTTCTTCTTCAGCTCGGCCGTCAGCGCGGCTACGTTCACCTGCTGCACTGCGGAATTTTGACGAATGGCCAAGCGGGCCGCGACGCCCGCTGCCTGTCCGATGATCATATACTGCGGCTCCATGCGCATAGACGAATACGCTACGTGGCTGGCGGAGAAACAAACCGGCACCAATAAATTCCTCACCTGAGTTCGCTTCGGCAACATCACCCGGAACGGGATCTGGTACGGTTTCACCGCCACCTGCATGTCGCCCTCATTGCGTGCGAAGCCATCCCGATCTACAACGCGTTGGATATTGTGCGAGTCGCTATTGTACGACCCCATGCCGATCGGGTCCGGTTTGGTCAGCTCCGTTTGCAGATCTTTCTGCACCGCGACGTATTCGCCAACCATGCGCCGCGCCTCGCGAATGTAGAGCTGATGGGGCCAGTTGGCGGAGTCGGTAAACTCGTCTTTGCAGAGCGCCCAGCGATTCATCTCATTACGCAGCGGTTCGGGCGTCTTCGGATCGTTAGCCAGGAAGTACAGCAGGCCGGCAATGTAATCCTTGTGCGCCTGGATAATCTTTGCGCGCCGGGCGTAGTCTGCGTCGGGGTAATCGTAACTGCCTCCGATGTAGTCGGTTGAGAACGCGCCCTGGTTGTTGACGTCGGCTTTGCCGTTCGGAATCAGGTCGATCTTCAGGAACGTGCCGAGGGGCGGCACATGGCCCTCGGCTTTCGTACGCGCAGCGATCAGACGGGCGAGCAGTTCGTAGCGCATCGGGTCGTAACCTTCCGGTTTCGGAAACGGTGTCTGATTTCCGGAGACATCGGAGAAGCACATGCGGTAGTTGTACGACTGCACTTTCTTGTCCGCGGAACCCGGCGCGAGAAGCTTTTCAGAGAAGAGCTCGGGCAGCAACTGGTGTGCGTCGTTATAGGCCGGCACATCCACCAGAAACTGATGCTTCGGAGTTCGGCCGCGGACGCCCGCCAGCGACTCACCGTACTGGGCACTTGATTCCCTACCCGTTGCATACGACACTCCGGCCTGCGCCATCAGATCGCCTTCATAGGTGCTGTCCATAAAGACTTTTGCGGAAAACGTTTCGCCGTTTTCCATAAGTACTTCGGCGATATCGAGACCGTTCTTGCGCACTCCGTTCTTTTCCTGCAAACGGCGTCCTTCCAAAACCGTCACGCCGGCTTCGCGTAACATCCGCCGGAAAACCTCCTCCGCCACATGCGGCTCGTGGTTCCAGGAGACTTCGTTCCCATAGCGGTTCATCCGGTAGTGTTTGCCCACGCGATAGTAGAACTCCAGGGCATACCCGCCGATCACTTCTTTCTTACCGTAATCGGTCCAACTGAGCCCGCCGGAAACCATGCCGCCCAGATGTTGGCCCGGTTCCAGCAGTGCCGTATTCAGGCCTTCGCGGGCGGCGGACACAGCGGCGATGACACCGCCCGCAGTGCCACCGTAGACCACGACATCGAAATTCCGCGCCTCGCCGAACGAGAGCAGCGCGAAAGAAAGCAGCAGCGGGATCATCTTCATCGATTTACCAGAGTAACCTCAGCGCAAGCTGGATGTTTCGCGGCTTGTTGTCCTGCGAGCTGACGATGCCGAACGACGCATTGCCAACAGAGGCGTTCGGGCCGCTGAAGATCACGTGGTTCAAAGCGTTGAACGCCTCCGCGCGAACTTGCAGCTTCATGGATTCGCGGATGGTGAAGAGCTTCATCACGGCGAAATCCACGTTGCCATTGCCAGGGGTGCGGAAACGGTCTGTCATTCTGGGGACATCGCCGAACTCGAAGGCGGGCGGCTGACGGAATGCGGCTGCGTTCAGGTAACCGGCCCCTGCGGAGACACCACCGAGCCGGCTTTTGATGCCACCCGACGTATAGGCGTTCGCATTCGCGCCGGCGAAGCTGGGCCGCGAGCCGGCGAATGCGGTCGCGCCGGTGTTGGAAAACTGCATGGGGAAACCGCTCTGCAACGTGAGAATGCCGTTCACCTGCCAGCCGCCCACCGCCGCATCGAGCCATCGATTCATGCCGGAACCGAACGTCTTTCCTTTTCCTGCAGAGAGCTCATGGTTGCCTCTCAACACTAGACGCCGCGGAATATCGGTAGCCACCACGGACCGCTCCAACTTTCGGTTGTAATTGCTTTGATAGCCTGGGGTTCCCACCTCCAGAAACCGGGTGGTGAGGTTATTGGCGTGGCCGATATTCTTGGACCATGTGTAACGAAGCAAAACGGAAAGCCGGCGGCTCATGCGCTTTTGCAGCGTGACCTGCAATGCATCGTAAACGGAATTGGCTTGCCCGAGATACTGTTGACTCACAGAGGTGAACTGCGGGAAGGCACGGAGCAACACTTGCCGTTGCACGGTGGCAGTTGCCAACGGGCCGCTGGCGATCACATTGAAGAATGGATTCGGCGCCAGTTGCGTTGGATAAACTATTTGGGTTTGATCGCCGACGGTTCCATAATACTGAAGGCGGAGCGAGTTCGGATTCAAGTTCAGGGGCAACTTTACGCTCTGATTCCCGGCGTAAGCGACATTGATCAGCCAACCGGCGGGCAGTTCGCGCTGGACGCCGAAGTTCCATTGCTGCGTGTAAAACATTGGCGTGTTGTATTCCAAGCCGCCGACGGAAGATCCGACCGAACCCGATGCGCCGAGCGATGCACCAACCAGCGGCAGCGTGCCAGTCGGGAGCGGATTCGAAACGGCGCCGACGGGCGTTACTCCATCAATTCCGGAGACGAACGTCGTGGTGACCTGTAACCCTGGATTGGTGCCGCTGTAGCCGCGTTGCGAGGTGGGCAGAAAGAAAATGCGGTAAGCGCCGCGCAGCACTGTCTTTGGTGTGAGGGGGTAGGCGAACCCCGCCCGCGGGCCGAAGTTGTTCCAGTCCGTTTTCCAAACCTGCCTGGGAATCCCGTTCACGCCGGAGAACACCGCGCCGCCCTTGAGAGGCAGTCCGGCGGCTTGCGCCAAAGGGCTGGCGATGTTCGGGTCAAAGTAGGCCTGCCTGTCATATCGCTCGGTGAAGCCAGTCTCAATATTCAACCTCAGACCGAGGTTCAGAGTCAACTTCGGGGTGATGAGCCAATCATCCTGGACAAACAGCGCGTGGTAATACTGCAGCCGCGCCCAGGTATCGCTGTAGCGGATGGAGCCGCTGGAGGGATTATGGATGGCGGCGACCTCGGCGGGCTGGTTCGGCGGGCTGGTTCGGCCCGCTGGTAAACGTGCTGTCGCAGGCGAAGGCGCCCGCGCCGCCGTCCAGCGTGAGTTCGATGTCACGATAGAGGCGCCCGTCCCAACCGTACTTAATAGTGTGCGGACCGTGTATCCAAGTGACATTGGCCGCAAGTGCATGGCTGTATCGCGACCAATTCCGCGAAGCGTCATTGCCGATTAAGCGATACCCGGCGATGTTGAGAATGGGGATGGCCTTCACCAGCGCCTGTGCGGAGTGCGATGCGGGAAAGCCGACCGCGGACGGATCTTTTCCAACCGAAGGCGGAGCGCCTTCAGTCTACGATTTTGCGGCACGCCGCGCGGGGATCACGCCAGACTCCGCTGCCTTCCCCGTGCCGACGCTGCCGCCCCCTTTCTCAGCGCCTTCGCGCTGATGATAGCAATTCGGCAGCAATTTCCTCCACGGTAAGCCTCGCTGTGCCAGCTTGGCGAGGTGCGCCAGGATACCAATGATCTGGCAGTGGAAACCCTCTGCTTGACTGGTTCCGGCGCCATGGTGTACCAGCGGAAAACTCGTCGACAACCCGCGCGTAGGAATCGCGTTTCCGCGGCGTACAAGTGCGATAGTGCGACCAAGGGGTCGCGAGCAGACGAGGCGTCTGCCCCGCCGGTATCGGTTGGTCCAGTTGGCCACTGTCGAGCGCTATTTGATCATTGTAAAGAATCGGCTGGAACGGGATACCAGGGTGAACAACGGCTTCCCTTGTATGTCGCGGCAACCATCGTTTCACTTGCGACGAGTGACAGCACGCTTGCGGTTATTCATTCGAATTAGCCTGGATCGGCTGGCGCACCAGCAGCAGGTAGGCCGCCGCTGAAAGAAGACTTAGTCCGGCACTCAATAGCAGCGCTTGCGAGAAGCTACCGGTGCGGTGCACGATCAACCCCGTTACTGTCGGGGCGAGCGCACCGCCCAGATAGCCTCCAAAATTCTGAATGGAGCCCAAGGATGGAGCAATCGGCGAATCGACGGGAAATGCCCATCGGTGAAAGTGACACGCACTCGCCGCCTCTGGACGACGCTGGCCGACTGGTGGGCAGGTATGTGAGTGACTTACTCCTCTGTTGATGCCAGTTCAGGTTCTTCAATCGAATTATCTGTAGTCAGCCGAATTGGCGAATTCAGACCGCAATGGTGGCGTTCACAGTGTCTCTCCAAGCGCGAGCAGTTCCTACCTGAGTTCGAGACGGCGAGCGTCATTGATCGCAAGAACCTGTACGGTCGCACGACCAGCGGCACTCAATCCCTGGATGCTCGCGCCCCGGAAAATAAAGTGGTCGGTCCATCGGTCGCGACTTGGATGAAACAGGGCCGCCACTTCACCCGTCACGGGATCAATCCCTGTCAGATTGGGGCCTTTATGAAGATTGCATCGATGGCAAGCAAGCGCCAGATTGTGGACTTCGTCGAGACCGCCGTGTTGTTGGAGGCGTCAGCTTAGTGGCGAACGCCCCCGCTCATCATCAGGATGAGTTTCCAACTGGCTATTCCTTGGAGGGTTGGTTTCCACCAGAGCCCGCCTCCGTTTCACCAGCCGAGTACGAGTATGCGGTAGAGTTGTCTTGCCGGTCGAGAGTTTTTCATCGAACGGCGAAC